>NZ_JBHVWN010000004.1:0-173662 GCF_042882275.1 Streptomyces sp. NPDC058231
CCTCCGGGGCGGCACAGGCGGGACAGGGTGGTGCGGATCAGGGCTCGGGCGAAGCGTTCTTCGAGGTAGTCGAAGAGGCCTCCGGCCAGGACCAGATGTCACGGGGGTGCGGAAACTGCGTGGCTGCTGAGTTCGCGGTGTCGGTATCGTCGGGTCCCCCGACCCGCCGTACCGGCGGCCTACGTTCAGAGAGCGATGCAGATGACCAGCCAGCAAGCAACGACGATCCTGTGGCGCCCCACCGGTCCCAAGGAGCTGGATCTGGTTCGGGAGCTGAACTGGCGTGCCTGGCCGCCCCGGCTGCCCGAGCAGCCGATCTTCTACCCGGTCCTCAACGAGGACTACGCGGTCAGGATCGCGCGGGACTGGAACGTGAAACACGATGGCGCCGGCTTCGTCACTCGTTTTGAGGTTGAGTCGGAGTTCTTGAGCAGGTATCCCATCCAGCAGGCCGGAGGGCAGACGATCCTCGAGCTCTGGGTTCCGGCCGAGGAGCTGGACGACTTCAACGCCCACATTGTCGGCGAGATCCAGGTGATCCACGAGTTCCGCTGAGGCGGAGAGGCTTGCTGACGGGACACGCTGGCCCGGTGCGATGATCTCGGCGTGGCTCGTGTGATCACGGCGTCGGAGCCGTCCTAATTCCTTGCTAACGGATCGTGGGAGCCAAGCTGCTGCTCTTGGTCCGTTCGAATGCCCGAGACACTCGTAACGGCGGTGGCGTCCCGTGGGCGTCGAACGGATGCCTGACTGACTCCTGGCTCTTGACCCCTCGCGGTAGAGCGGCGGCGTTCGGCGTCTTCGGGACCCCACCACTGTCAACACCACGCGCTTGATCTCTCGTTGATGTTTGTGGTGCGAGCCCGCCACATGGAGACCTCTCGTTTCGCCCGAGCCGTTCGAGCTCCGGCAATAGACCGAGGCCCGTGGGGCGCGCTGGTGCCACGAACGGCTAGTGAGGTGGCGGACCGGCCAGTGGGTTGAGTCCTGGAATTAGGTCGCTGCGTGGCCCGCATGTGCTCGTGACCAGCTCAAACACCGGAACATTGGGGAGGGCATCTTGATCTACTGCGGAATCGACTGGGCGGAACGAACCCACGACGTCGCCCTGGTCGACGATGTCGGCACGCTCGTGGCCAAGCGGCACATCACCGACGACGCGGCCGGCTACAAGGTCCTGCTGGAATTGCTCGCCGAGTACGGAGACACCGAGGAGAACCCGATTCCGGTGGCGATCGAGACCAGCCGCGGCCTGCTCGTCGCCGTTCTGCGGACTGGGAGGCGGCCGGTGTTCGCGATCAACCCGTTGGCCGCCGCCCGATACCGCGACCGGCACGCCGTCTCCCGCAAGAAGTCCGACCCCGGTGACGCTCTCGTCCTGGCGAACATTCTCCGCACCGACATGCACGCCCACCGGCCGCTGCCGGCGGACTCGGAGTTGGCCCGTGCCGTCGCTGTCCTGGCCCGGGCCCAGCAGGATGCCACTTGGAACCGGCAGCAGATGTCCAACCAGCTCCGATCCTTGCTCCGCGAGTACTACCCGGCTGCTCTGGCCGCTGCCGCGGGCTGGCAGAACGGTCTGTGCCGGCCTGAGATCCGCGAGCTCCTCAAGGCCGCCCCGACTCCGGGCACGGCCAGCCGACTGACCAAGACCCAGATCACTGCGACCCTCAAGCGGGCCGGCCGCAAGCGCGGCATCGAGGCGGACACAGAACGGCTCCGCGAGGCCCTCCGTGCCGACTGGCCGCACCAGCCGCCACTGGTTGAGGACGCCCTCGGCAAGCAGATGCTCGCTCTGCTCCTCCAGCTGGAAGCCGCCTGCGCCGCCGCCGACAACCTCGCCCAGTCGGTCGAGGAAGCCTTCTCACAGCACGAGGACGCCGAGGTCATTCTCAGTTTCCCCGGACTCGGCATTCAGCTCGGAGCTCGGGTCCTGGCCGAGATCGGCGACGACCGGGAACGATTCGCAGACGCCCGCGGCCTGAAGGCCTATGTCGGCTCCTCGCCCATCACCAGGGCCTCCGGAAAGAAGTCCGCCATCACCCGGCGATGGGTCAAGAACGACCGCCTCAACCACGCTGGATACCTTTGGGCGTTCGCCGCCCTGACCTCCTCGCCCGGTGCCAAAGCGCACTACCGCAGGCGCCGCGACGACCACGCAGACTGGCATGCCTCCGCCTTGCGGAACCTCTTCAACCGCATGGTCGGCCAGCTCTACCACTGCCTCCAGCACCACAAGCTGTTCGACTAGCAGGAGGCCTTCCCCACCGGGCTAGCACTCGCCGATAACGCAGCCTGACCTGCTAGGAAGGCTTGTCCGGGCCACGAGGGAGCGTCGATGATTCGGGCATGAGACCTGAAGTGCAGACCTTCGTCGCCGACGGCCCGCTGCCCGACTGGGATGCCGAGGAGGAAGAGATCGACCGGCGCGTCACACAGCTCGAAGCGATCATCGAGCCGGTGACGGGAGAGGAAGCGGCTGCCCTCGTCAGCTGCTTCGGCCCCGACGACTGCTACGGCGTCGCCTGGACGCTCCTCCACCTCATCGAGACCGGTCCCAGCCCCGTCCTCAAGACCAAGCCGGCCCCGGACGCCAACGAGTGGCACCACCGGCTCTACGACCGCGCCGCGTTCGAGGAGCCCACCCCGACGACTTGACGTGTTAGACACGTGAGGTGTCTGGATAGCCCCGTTCACCGGGCTGAGCCCGCGTGCCTTCGGGAAGCTGGTGACCGTGCTGCGGCGGGAGGATGCGGACGCGGTCCGCAAGGGTCGACCGTGGGGCCTGCCCCTGGAGGACCGGGCGTTGCTGGTCGCGACGTACTCGCGAACCAACCTGACGATGCGCCGGCTCGCCCCGCTGTTCGGTTCGGGGTGTCAAAATCCGCGGCGGACCGCGTGATCGACCATCTCGGGCCGATGCTCGCGCTCCAGCCCCGCAAGCGGTTCGCCAGGGACACCGTGCTCATCGTGGACGGCACCCTGGTGCCCACTCGCGACCACGCTATCGCCGCGCAGTCTAAGAACTACAGGTATTCCACCAACCACCAGGTCGTCATCGACGCCGACACCCGGCTCGTCGTCGTAGTCGGCCAACCGCTGCCCGGGAACCGGGAGCATCGGTCATCGGTTGGAGGCAACGCTCCGAGGGCACCGGCTTCGGGATCTGACCGCACCCTTATCAGGTCGATCATGCCGGACCTTCGACATCGACCAACCGGTTCTGCGCCTCGGCTGATGGCCCGCCGAGGCTCGGCGCCGTCCGCTGTTGTTCGCGCTCGTTGGTGTCAGGCGCTGATGGCAGCCGCGACGTGCGGTCTTGACAGGATGCCGCTCAGGCCATCGGATCTGCGGTCGGATCACTCGCGCGCCCCGGCGGGCTCTGGTCGTCCCCCGTGGTGGACCGACTTCCGCCCGCGTACCCGAGCAAGTACACAAGCAATATCAACCCGAAGATCGCTATGTCCTGAGCAGTCCCATGCCCTTCGAGGTACGGCCACACGGTAGCCCTGCCCGAAATGAAGATCATCATTGTGATCCAGAGGCCGTACATCCTGCGCCCGCTGCGTTTCTCGGTCATCGCCGCCCCCTCCAAGGACCGCACTGTAACGTGCGGCCGGCGAACGGGGCACTCAGTACGAGTCAGGGCGCGTGCCCGGGCCCGCGCCCCACGTGATGCCGTAGGCGGCAGCGTGCACGTAGTTGCCAGCCTGGTTTCGGAAGTGTCGACCATCAGGTGCCACGTCGAACCGTCTTACATGGCCACGCGGCATACATGTGAATTGCGGCGTGACAGGAACCGCGTCGCACTTGCCGCGCGACGCTTGAGCAAGTGCACCTCGCGCACCTGTCCTGCGCCGCCCCTGCGGGCATCGACGATCGGCAGCAACGATGCGGATGCCAGGACACCAATCTGACGAGGTGTCGGCGTGGCGGGGTGGGGGCATCGGTGAGCCGTTCCAGTATCTGATCGAGGGCGGCTTGGCCGTTGTCGACCGCGGTGCGTTCGTCGCTCGTCAGCGCGGATGCCGGCCGGCAGCTTCCCCTTCGCCTACAGCAGTTGGACCTTGTTGGAGTCCTTCGAGTGCAGGAGTCCCAGCGCACTCAGGCCATGCTGTGCCGGCACTGCCCGAAGAAGCATGTCGGAGACTGGGGACTTCCAGTTCTCCACCGTGGAGGCCGCGGCCATCGCGACTGACTATGCGACGAACATCGCGGCGGGCCTGCAGAACCTGGGCGGCAAGTGGAACCAGCTCGCCGATCTCGGCATGCACGTGAACAGCGGTGAGTCGAAGTACCTCGAGGCTCGGTAGGCCGACGTATCGCGTAGTACCACAGCGTCGCCCGCCCGAGAACTCAGCAGCAACTCACCGGTGCAGCGTGGTCGGCAGCGTACTCGCTCCGTTCGAGGCATTCAGTTCGAGACGTACCGGGAGCTTTACCTCCCGAGAGGGCGTTATATCCATTTCTGGATGATCTGGCGTCACCCGTTCGTGGGTGCGGAGTCGTTCGGACCGACTCGCATGTCGTGTGCATGATGGGGTCGGGGCATGGAACGAAGCCGTACTCAACGGACCTGTCCGACGGGCAGTGGGCCTTGATCGAGCCGCTGATCACAGCCTGGAAGCAGGAGCGGGTGTCGCGCTCGGCGACCGGAGACCCGGGCTCCTGTGATCTGCGCGAGGTCGTGAACGCGCTGCTGTACCAGAACCGGACGGGCTGTCAGTGGCGGCTCCTGCCGCACGACTTCCCGGCATGGTCGGCGGTGTTCTACTACTTCACCCTGTGGCGTCAGGACGGTATTGACCAGCGGATCCAGGAGATCCTGCGCTGCCAGGTGCGGGAGCGGGCCCGGCGATCAGAGGACCCGTCCCTGGTAATCATCGACACCCAGTCCGCCCGCGTCGCGGCGGGGGTGCCGAAGGAGACGACGGGACTGGATGCGAACAAGAAGACGCCCGGCAGGAAGCGGGGACTCGCCGTCGACGTGCTGGGCCTGGTCATCGGTGTGGTGGTCCTGGCCGCCAGTGCGCACGACAACGAGGCCGGCATCGCCCTGCTGGACCAGGCGGCCGAACGGTGCGGGATGCGCCTGGAGAAGGTCCTGGTCGACCAGGGCTTCAAGGACGCCGTGATCATCCACGGGGCGGTGAAGGACATCACCGTCGAGGTGGTCCGGCGCAACCCCGACGACCAGGGCAAGGGCTTCGTTCCGCAACCGAAGCGGTGGGGGGTCGAGCAGGTCAACGGCACCCTCATGCTCCACCGGCGCCTCGCCCGCGACTACGACCACCGGCCCGACAACGCCGCCTCCCGCGTCTACTGGGCCTCCACCGCTGGCATTCGGCAAGGTCATCGACGGCCTCGCCCTGCCCGAACCCACACAAGCCCCCGCAGAGCCCGCCACCGTCTACCAGCGCATCGTGACCGCCTTCAATGAGCATCCCGGGCGGATCTTCCGGGTTCGTGACCTACACGAACTACTCGGGCTGCCCACCGACGAGCCCTCGATCAACGTCACCCGCGCCCGCCTGGGACGACTCGTCCGTCAGGGACTCCTCGACCAACCCGGACGCGGCCGGTACCAGAAACGGACTAACGCCGCACTTCGTGGGCTGGAATCGGCACAGCCGACGGCCGCCACTCTCGCCTGATCAACCCGAACACCCACGAGTCGGATACCTCGCCGTTCACGACGCAGTCTTCCCGCAACGTCCCTTCACGCACGAATCCGATCTTCTCCAGGACCCGGGCAGACGCCACGTTGCGCGTATCGGTCTCAGCCTGAACTCGATTCAGGTCCAGTGCGTCGAATGCCCACTGCAGCACGGCGTGCGCGGTCTCCGTCGCGAAGCCGTAGCCCCACATCGCATCGTCGAGGCAGTAGCCCAACGACGCGCTGCGATAGTCCGGGTTCCATCCGGTCAGACCGCACCAGCCGACGAAGGCCCCGTCAGAAGCACGGTCGATGGCCACCCGCGCCCCGGTGCCTTCGTCCGCCATCTTCCGGCACATCGCGATGAAGCGCTCGGCGCGGGCCTGTTCGTTCCACGGCGGGGAGTCCCAATAGCGCATCACGTAGGCGCTGCTGTGCAGCGCGAAGAGGGAGTCCGCGTCGGCGTCGGTGAAGGGGCGCAGTCGCAGGCGAGCGGTGTGCAGTATGGGGGTGGCCAAAGTCATGCGCACCATCTTGTGTCCTCATGGGCAGGCAGAACACCGAATATCCGATCCCGGTCCGGCCCTCACGACCAGGGCACCGCCTACCAGCAGATCGTGCACGCCTTCAACCAGCACCCCGACCAGCCATTCAGGGTCCGCGAACGGCACGACTTCGGCCTGCTCACCGACGGCCCAGACATAAACGTCACCCGCAGCCGCCTCGGACGCCAAGACTTCCTCACCCAACCCGGACCAGGCCACTACTAGAAACGGACTTAACGCCCTCCGAGACGAAGATGGCCCCACCCGAACTCAAGCTCCCGGGTGGGGCCGTCTGGTTGCGCCACTCGGCAAACTCCGCCCCGATCGCCTTGGCGTCGAGCGGGCAGGTAATTACTACGGTTCCGCGAGCAGGGAGGCGGTCCCATCCCGGGCTGGGTCGCAACCGACACCGGACTCTCAGTTGCCCCTGGATCCGGGCCATTTCCGGACGAAGTCTCGCTCAACGACCACCAAGGAAGCTGTTTCCGCTGGTCAGTAGTGGTGCGGATCGCGCACCACCAACGGACGAAGAACGTTCTTTGCTCCTGCAGCCCCAAGAAACCTGGGTTCTTCCAGGGCCCGAAGTCGGTTACCTGAGGGCATCGTTGCGCTCCAGGCAACCAGACACGGAAGCTACCCACTGCAATCAATGGGGAAGCTTCGAATGACCGCTCTCAGCCTGCATGAACAGCGTGCCCGCGCATAGCGCCCTGATGGCGACTCCTGCCGGTGGAGTTGTCTGCGGCGAGGTCTTGCCATCCCGCAGAAAACCCTTCGCCCCGAGGGGCCGCGCCCATGAACACCCGTCCGGCCGGCCCGAGGACGACCGGATACAGTGCGCGAAACGGAAGCCTCGTTGGGGAGGGGAAGCGTGACCGACACCAGCAATACCCGACGTGTCGACAGTGAAGCGCAAGCACCGCGGCACAGCCGACTGCGCCGCCTGATGCGCTACATCCCCCTGATCGCCCCCGTCCTGCTGTGGGCTGTGCCCTGCTGGGTGCTCCTGCACACCGGCCAGCACTGGTCGCTGCCCGTCACGCTGGCCGGCACCGCCCTGTTCGCCCTCGGCCTCATCGGTATGCCGCTCGCGATGGTGCGCGGCCACGGCCGACGTCAGCAGGACCGGGCGGCAATCGTCGGTGACACCCTGCTGGGCACCAGCTGGGTTCTGTTCACCTGGTCCGTTCTGCTCGGCGTCCTATTGCGGCTTGCCCTGACCGTGGCCGGCGTCGGCGAGAGTCAGGACCGGGCCCGAATCGTCACTTGGACCGTCCTCGGCGTAACCGCCGTACTACTCGCCTGGGGGTACGCCGAGGCCCGCCGCGTGCCACGCGTGCGCCGAGTCGACGTGCAACTCCCGCGACTTGGTGCCGGGTTGGACGGCATCCGCGTCGTCCTCATCACCGACACCCACTACGGCCCACTCGATCGCGCTCGCTGGTCGGCACGGGTATGCGAGACGGTGAACACCCTGGAAGCCGACCTGGTCTGCCACACCGGCGACATCGCGGACGGCACGGCCGAACGCCGCCGCGCCCAGGCCGCCCCACTCGGAACCGTGCGGGCCACCCGAGCCCGTGTATACGTCACCGGCAACCACGAGTACTACAGCGAGGCCCAGGGCTGGGTCGACCTGATGGACGAGCTCGGGTGGGAGCCGCTGCGCAACCGCCATCTGCTGCTCGAACGCGGAGGCGACACCCTCGTGGTCGCCGGCGTGGATGACGTCACCGCCGAGTCCTCCGGCCTGTCCGGCCACCGCGCCCACCTCACCGGAGCTTTGAACGGCGCCGACCCCGACCTACCTGTCCTGCTCTTGGCACACCAGCCCAAGTTCGTCGACCGGGCGGCAGCCGAGGGCATCGACCTCCAGCTCTCCGGCCACACCCACGGCGGCCAGATCTGGCCCTTCCACCACCTGGTCCGCCTCGACCAGCCAGCCCTCGCCGGCCTCAGCCACCACGGCACCCGCACCCTCCTCTACACCAGCCGCGGCACCGGCTTCTGGGGCCCGCCGTTCCGCGTCTTCGCCCCCAGCGAGATCACCCTGCTCGTGCTCCGCTCCCCGCACCTGCCCACCTCGCCGTAGCACTTGGCGGGTCGACACATCCACTTGGAGCTGTCCACGAGCCAAGCGGTGCCGCGTCGAAAGATCCGGACCATACGCGGGCCTACACCGCTTCTCGGGCCTGTACGTCCACCGTTTCCGCTGGTCAACGGCGGCCTGGCGGGCTCCTGATCCCGGGGGCCGCTCACATAATGGACTTCGAGGGTCGGCGCCGTCAGCGCCAGCGAGCACCCTGGCCGCCGCCCTTCCGTCGCGCCCCTCGAAGGTTCCCTTCCACCGGACAAGAGCCGACCCAGCAGTCTCCCGTGGGGCACAAACGGGCTTTCTTCCTCTCCGCGTTCGCCGCTCTGGGCGACCCCGCATCGCGGGCCTACTACGACAAGAAGATCGCCCAGGGCAAGCACCACACCCAGGCCCTGCTCTGCCTCGCCAGACGCCGGGCAGACGTCCTCTTCGCAATGCTCCGCGACGGAACCTTCTACGAACCCCAACCCGCCGCAGCCAGGTGAGGAGTTCAAACCGCTCGATCAGTCCTCCGGCCGAAGCCTCTGACGAGCCGCCTCAAGCCGCTCGTCATAGTCGGATGCGAACAGCTCAGGAAGCGTCTTGTCGAGCGTTCCGGCGATCCTATGGATCGGCGCCCAGACCGCCGGATCGTCGACAACCTGGCTGAGGTCCGTCATCTGGAGTTTCTCCAGCCAGTGCGACAACACCAGCGCCTCATCACTCGTGAGCTTGATCGTGACCTGGCTATCACTCATGCCCACCCCTACGGCTCAGCCCGCCCTCGACCACACGAACCTACTGGCCTTCGACCTTGACCAAACACATAGGGGCACCCCCCCGACGCGTCCCGGCAAGGTCCGGCGCAGTGCCAGCGTCCCGTATGCGAAGAAAGGCGCCCCACCGGCAGGCAGGCGATGGCGTCAGCAGTGTGGGTGGGCTACGCCGTCCGGCATGGGACGGATGACGACGAACAGGGCTCGGGGGCGGGGCGGGCTGGGGCCCGCGCGGCTGTGGGGCCGACCTGTCCGGTCGGCCCCTCAGCCGCGTCAGCACCCCATGGTTCGCCGACCCCTGAGTTCCAGGACTCCGTATGCAGGCTCAACAGACATGCGCGTCAAAGGAACTGATTGTCGGTCGCACCACAGCGAAGCAACCGGACGTTCGGACGATGCCGCGCACGCCGGAAGTTAATTGCGTGTAGACCACAAGATCCAGATGAGACGTGGCGGCTCTGCGCCAGGTGGCGCCTTGTCGCCACGCAGGGCTGCCCAGATGTCCGTTCCGCAACCGCGAAGTGGCCCTCCGGCCGGCCTTCCTGACCGGCCCTCGGCCCACCGCGTCGAACCAGCGACGGGTCGACATATGGACCGCGACCGTGAACCGGCGGCCGAAACCGCCGTGTCCGGGGCCTTGTCGGGTACGGCAGCCTCTTCGGCGGCCGGGGGGCGGCACACGTCACGAGCGGGGGGCCGGTCGTGCAGATATGCCCCCTCAGCCGTGCTGCAGCGCCCAGGGGTTGCTGTCGCCATGCAGGCCGGTCCGCGGGTCCGCAACGGGGACGGGCCGACAGCCTTCACGACTGCCGCCCCCTCGACACGGATGCGGTCGGGGTGCTCCCACAGGCGCAGCTCCACCTCGCTGTCGGTGTGAATCAGTGCTTTGGTGACCACTTCGCGCCAGCACCGAACCCGGCTCCACCGGTGCCTCGCTCTGCTCGTACCGGGTCCGCGTCTCGACGCCCAGCGGAGGTCCCGCCGGCAAGGGGCCGGTGACGTCCCGGCCGAAAGTGGAAGTGAACCGTTTTAGTCGCAGCAGATCAAGGATGCCGGCAGTTTTCCACGACACCCAGCATGGCGCCCCACACCCCCAAGGATCCGACCAGAAACGCATACGGCCGCGTCTACCTGCCTAAATAGCGCAACCGCTGCACGTCGGCATCACGACAGCCCGCAACAGTGGGCCTCGGAGGCACCGGCAGCGGCCTGTTCACAGCAGACCTCTTTGAATCAGATGCCGTCCGAACCGTTGACCACTTAACCGGTCGAGTGCTTCCATCTTCCGCAGCAGCCGCAATTTGACAGTCCGCCGTCAAAACCAAATGGCGTCCGGACCCCCTGGCGACAACGTTGTCAACTCAGCGTTGGCGCGAACGGAATTGCCCCGGGTAGCGATGTGCACCGGTCAAGGGCTCATCGGCACCAGGAGCCGCTTGCTGCTGCGACCGAACACTCTCACCCAGCCCCTTTCGCACCGAACCGAAGGGAACACAAGATGAAACGCCAAATCATCGGGGTCACGGCGGCACTGGCCGCGCTGGTCGGCCTGGCGCTGAACGCGGCGCCGACCGCCAGCGCCGACACCGCCCCCAACGGCTACGCCTACTGTGCCAATGGCAGTTCGAGCGACCCGGACGGTGACGGCTGGGGCTGGGAGAACAACCAGTCCTGTGTCGTCCGAGGCTCCGCCGCCGACACCGGCGGCGGCAGCAGCAGTTCGGCCTGCCCGTCGAATATGAGCTGCGGCTCGTACACCGTCTCCGGCCTGGGCAGTCGCAAGAGCCAGGTTCGCAACGCCGGTGGCAACAGCCTCGACCTGGCCGTGGCCATGCTGGAGACCGAGGACATGACCACCAACTACGCCTACGGCGACAACAAGACCGGTGACTCGGCGAACTTCGGGATCTTCAAGCAGAACTGGCTCATGCTCCACTCCGCCTGCAGCCAGTTCTCCGGCCAGAGCGCCAGCCAGTACAACAACGGCGCCGCACTCAACAGCAACCTCAGCCAGGACGTGTCCTGCCTGCACCAGAGCCAGAACCACTACGGCACCGCCACCTGGTTCGCCGGCCACCGCAACGGTTCCTCGGGGCTGAGCAACCCCAACACCACGGACATCAACAACTACAAGACCGCCGTCTACTGGATCCAGAGTCAGATCAACAGCAACAGCGCCAACCTCAGCAACGACACCCGCTTCTGGGTGCAGGTCCCCGCCATCTGATCCTTCGTCAAACGAGCGAACTCATCCCGGGCGGCCCGCCTCACCTGACGTGGCGGGCCATTCGCCGGGCCCCAGTCCGCACGGGCAGAGGCCCGGTGTGACGGGGGTTCCTGGTCACACCCGCAATCCCCCTGAACCCCACCCCGGGTCCGCCGGAGCAGAGTTGCCGCCGCACCTTGTCCGGTGGCACTTACGACAGGCAGCACCCGTACTCGTCCCACAACGACAGATATCACGATGGGATTCGCATGCCACGGTTCGTCCGCAGACTTCTGATCTGGGCCACCGCCTGTTCTCTTTGGGGCCTGGGGCTCACCGCCTCGTCCGCGGCCGCGGCCACCGAGCCCGCGGTCACGCACGCGACCGCCGCCGACAGCGGTCTGGCCCGCACGCCCCCGATGGGCTTCAACGACTGGAACGCCTTCGGTTGCGACGTCAGCGAGCAGCTGATCGAGCAGACCGCCGACTACTTCGTCACCTCGGGCCTGAAGGCGGCCGGCTACACCTACCTCAACGTCGACGACTGCTGGATGACGCACACCCGCGACGACCAGGGCCGCCTCGTCCCCGACCCGGCGAAGTTCCCCAACGGCATCAAGGGCACCGCCGACTACGTCCACTCCAAGGGCCTCAAGCTCGGCATCTACGAGGCCGCGGGCACCGCCACCTGCGCCGGCTACCCCGGCAGCCTCGGCCACGAGACCACCGACGCCCAGAGCTTCGCCGACTGGGGCGTCGACTACTTGAAGTACGACAACTGCAACAACCAGTCCGACGGTTCGCAGGCCGACTACATCCGCCGGTACACCACGATGCATGACGCGCTGGGCGCGACAGGGCGGCCCATCGTCCTCTCGATCTGCGAATGGGGCACGTCGCAGCCCTGGCAGTGGGGGCCCGGCGTGGGCAGCCTGTGGCGGACCACCGGCGACATCAGCGACAACTGGCCGAGTGTGCGCTCCATCATCGCCGCGAACGCGAAGCTGTACCCGTACGCAGGCCCCGACCACTGGAACGACCCGGACATGCTGGAGGTCGGCAACGGCGGGATGACCGCCACGGAGTACCGCACGCACATGAGCATGTGGGCGATCATGGCCGCCCCCCTCGTCATCGGCACCGACCTGCGCAAGGCATCCGCCGAGACCCTCGGAATCCTCACCGACAAGGACATCATCTCCATCGACCAGGACCCGCTGGGCGTCCAGGGCAAGGTCATCTCCGACGACCACGGGCTGATGGTGCTCGACAAGCCGCTGTCGAACGGGGAGCACGCGATCGCGTTGTACAACTCGACCGACACCCTCACGACGGTGGGCGTCTCCGCGCACGCGACCGGACTGCGCCGGTCGGCGGCCTACCGGCTGCAGGACGTCTGGACCAAGGACGTCACGCAAACGCGGTCGGTGATCGAAGCGGCCGTACCGGCTCACGGGACGGTCGTCTACAAGGTGCGCCCGACGTCCGATGCCCACCGGGTCGCCCCGTCGGTGAACGCCACGGGCGAGGTCCCCACCCTGGTGCCCGGCGCGTCCACGCCCGGCGCGCTGGTCACCACCGCCACCAACCGCGGCGTGGGGGCGGTCCGCGACGTCCGAGTCCGAGTGACGGGTCCCGCGGGATGGAAGGTGAGCAACTCGACCACCGGGCGTCGGCCGGCGCTCGGCACCGACGGTTCTCTGACCACCACCTGGAGGGTCCAGGTCCCCGACGGCGCGAGTGCCGGAAGCTACCCGCTCCACGTCACCGCCTCGTACAAGTGGGGCAGCGGGCATACGGCCGCGACCTCCAGTGACGTCATCGCCCAGGTGGTCACCGCACCGGCCGATGGCAGGCGATACCTCAGCACCGTCAATCCGGCGAGCAGCACCAACGGACTGGGCCCGGTGGAGGCCGACCAGAGCAACGGCCAGGTGGATGCCGGCGACGGCAGCCTGATCACCGTCGCCGGGCGGGTCTACGACCGCGGTCTGGGCACCAGCACCGACAGCGAGATCCGCTACTACCTCGGCGGCCAGTGCTCCCGTCTGACCACCGACGTCGGCATCGACGACGAGGACACCAGCGGTACCTCCGCCACCTTCACCATCCAGACCGACGCCGCCACGGCCGCTACCACCACCCTCGCCCCCGGCGCAGCGGCCCAGACCCTCACCGCCGACCTGACCGGCGCGCAGTGGCTGGTTCTGACCGCCGCCTCCCCCGCAGCGGACACCACGGCTCACGCCGACTGGGCCTCCCCCGCACTCACCTGCGGCGACGCCTCGCCTACCGATCCGATCCAGCCGACCGAGCACACCCTCTTCTCCTTCGAGTCGGGCACCGACGGCTTCACCATCGCCAACGCCGACAGCGGTGGCACCGTCGAGCAGTCGAGTGCCTTCCACACCGACGGAGAGCACGGACTGCTCGCGCACGCCCCCACGGGCGGCAACTGGTTCGGAGGCCAACTGGACAACCCGCTGGACCTGACGGGCGTCAGCAACATCAAGTTCGATGTGAAGGCGGGCACAACCGGCACCTCGGCCGAGATCGCCGTCCAGACCGGGGACTCCTCCTGGTGCCAGGCCAGCCTGTGGACCTGGGTGCCCCCCGGCTCCAGCAAGACCATCACCCGTAGGATCGGCCAGATCAGCTGCCCGGCCGGAGTGAGCCTGGACGACAGCCCCATCACCGCCGTCTGGGTGTTCCTGAACAGCGGCGGCGACCACGTCGTCGACAACATCAGGACCGAATAGCGCAACCCCCTGCCCGCACCGCGCCCCGGCCCGCCCCCGCCCACTGCCGGGTCGGGACCGGGGCACGGACCCCTGCGCCTCGCCGCAACCCGCGGTCGCGTTCGGTGGCCCGGTGGGGGCGCAGGTCGACAGTTCCGGCGATGGCGCCGCAACCGGCTCAACTTCCCCATGCATTCTGATCGCGTCCAACGGATTGCTTCTTAACCGGTTTAGTGATTCGATCCGATGGGTTATCCAGAGTGGGAACGCTGGGACGAGATTCCAGACTTCCAGGCTTCCCCCGTCATTTTCCTCATCCGGGAGATCCAGTGTCTATTCCTGAAAGTGCCAGACCGGAAAAGCGACCCGTCGTGGGTCGACGCGCCCTGCTGGGAGGTGCTGCGGTAGGCCTGGCCGCATTCGCGATCACCCCCGATTCAGCCGACGCCGCTCCACGCGTGAGACCGACACCCTCCGCCCCGAAGGGGTTCGTGACCGCACACGGGGACGGCTTCCGGCTCAACGGCCGCCCGTTCAGGTTCGGCGGCACCAACTGCTACTACCTGCACCAGCAATCGCACTACATGATCGACAGCGTCCTCGGCGACGCTGCGGCCATGGGGCTGCCCGTCGTTCGAGCCTGGGCGTTCGCGGACGGCAGCGGAGCCTCCTTCCGTCCGCTGCAGCCCAAGCCGTACACCTACGACGAGGACGCATTCGAGTCCCTGGACTACGCCGTGTACCGGGCCGGCCAGCTGGGCATCCGACTTGTGCTACCGCTGGTGAACAATTGGCCCGACTACGGTGGTATGCAGCAGTACGTCCAGTGGTTCCTGGGTCTTTCCGACGATTCTTATGCGGACGGAACCCACCACGACCGTTTCTACACCGAAGCCACCATCAAGGCGTGCTACAAGGCGTATGCCCGACATGTGACGAACCGGGTGAACCGGTACACCCAGCTGCGGTACCGCGACGACCCGACGATCATGACGTTCGAGTTGGGCAACGAGCCGCGCTGCCGCAGTGACAAGTCCGGCGCCACACTGCTGGCGTGGGCGGCGGAGATGAGCGCGTACGTGAAGAAGCTCGCGCCGCGGCAGCTGGTGGCGGTCGGCGACGAGGGCTTCTACGGACAGACGGGCGACGCCGACTACCCCTACTCCGACTACGAGGGAGTGGACTGGAAGAAGCTGGTCGCGCTCCCGGCCGTCGACTACGGCACGGTGCACTTGTATCCGCAGAGTTGGGGGGAGAATCCCGCCTCCAAGCCGGGTACGGACCCGGCCGCCTGGGGCACCCAGTGGATCAAGGATCACCTGACGGACGGCAGGGCCCTGCGCAAGCCAGTGGTGCTGGAGGAATTCGGCGCCTCGGTCAACGCCGGCCAGGGCATAGCCGACGAGGCGGCAAGGCTGAGCATCTATGCCGCGTGGACCGACGCAGTCCTGTCGGGCGGCGGCGCCGGCGATCAGTTCTGGATCCTCACCTCCCGTGTGGACGATGGGTCGTTCTATCCCGACTACGACGGCTACCGGATTGTCTGGAACGGCGACCCGGCCAGCCCCACCCATGCCGATGCCGCTCTGTTCAGCGCACACGCCAAGGCCATGGCGGCGGCCGGCTGAATCCCGTGCCCGTCCGGCACCAAGCACCGACGGGCACGGGTGCCCACGACGGCCGCGCAGGCGCTACAGGGACCGGTCGACCTCCGGCTGAAGACCGGCCCCTGCAGCGACCGATGTCTACCTCTGATCTTGGCCAGTGCTCCGACACGCAGAGTAAGCACCGCGGGCCGGGCCAACGAAACGGTATTCGACTGCACAACCAGCGAGTGATTTGACTAAACGTTGACCCTAAACTAAACGGTTAACTAGACAACGTTGTCACCACCCGCCAAAGTGTGCTCTGGAGTGATGGAACGGCTCCTCTCACGAAAGGTGTGGTGACGTGACGGTGTACGGAGCACTGGACATCGGCGGCACGAAAATCGCCGGAGCGCTTGTGGACGACGCGGGCACGCTGGTGGTGCGCGCGCAGAGGCCGACTCCAGCACAGAAGTCTGCGGATGAACTCATGGCGGCGGTGACATCGGTCATCGACGAACTGGCAGCACACCCGATGTGGGACGAGTTGACCTGCATCGGCATCGCCAGTGCAGGTCCGGTAGACACCGCCGCAGGCACAGTAAGTCCGGTCAACATTCCCGCGTGGCGGCGCTTCCCACTGACCGAACAAGTAGCAGCGCACCCACGGATGCCCCCGGAGCTGCAACCGGTACTGATCGGCGATGCCGTGGCGATGACTGCGGCCGAGCACTGGCTGGGCGCGGCCCGGGGGTTCGAGAACGCTCTGTGCATGGTGGTGTCCACGGGCGTGGGGGGCGGCCTCGTCCTCGGCAACCGGATCCACACCGGCCGAACAGGAAACGCCGGTCACATAGGCCACATCACGGTCGACCTGAAGGGGTCGGCGTGTCCGTGCGGGGCTCCTGGCTGCGTTGAGGGGTTTGCCAGCGGTACGGCAATCGCCGCACACGCGCAGGCGGCCGGGTGGTCCTCGCCGCCTGGGGTGGCCCCGACGGCTGCGGCAGTCGCAGAGGCGGCGCGGGCAGGGGACCCCCACGCGCTGGGTGCCTACGAGCGGGCGGCCCAGGCGCTCGCAGCAGCCATCGCCGCGACGGCAGCCCTCGTCGAACTCGATCTCGTGGTCATCGGTGGCGGCGTGGCGCAGGCGGGCAACACGCTTTTCGTGCCCCTGCGACGGCGTATGGCCGACTACGCAGTACTCGACTTCACCCGCGGCCTGCCCATCGTGCCGGCGCTTCTGGCTCTGGACGCCGGGCTCATCGGGGCGGCTGCCATCGCATCCTCGCAGCTCGGCGCGACCGCACTCGTGACAGGGCCACGCCCGTAACCCATCTCCGCATTCCATAGCCCACGAAGCCAAGGGTCCGCGCCACAACCGCGGGTTCGGTCGGCGGTGGTCCCAAGAGGGGGCCACCGAGTGGACCGCACGATCAACACCATCCGCCGCTACTACTGGGCTCCACCACGGCGCTGCCTGAACTGACCGGCGTCGAACCGGACGGACGGCCACAGGCCGAACTGTGGATGGATGCCCGTCCAACCGCTCCATCCCTGACAGGGCGCGGAGAAGAGCCCCAACCCCTCAGCCGGATCACGGTTCTGCGAGCTGTTCGCGTCCCCGTAAACGACTTCCGACTGTCAGGTGCCGTACAAGCTCAGCGACCGGGGCGGCAGCTCGGGCGGGCCGGTGAGCTTCGCGCCTCAACGGCTCCGCCATCTCGGCCAACAGCGTTCCGAGCGCCTTCGCCCTCAACGGCGCTTCTTGCACCACAGGCTGACCCTCCCCGCACCGGCAGGAACTGCGGCCTCTCCACCCAGTCGGTCGGGTGGAGAGGCCGCAGCGCTTTCCAGGTGCTGTTGTCAGCTCCGGGCGGGTGCCTGTGCGGTTGAACCACGCGGAGTGAGTGACGGGGTCGGCACCTGCACGGAACCGGTGTGCTGGCCTTCAATGACCGCGAACAGCGTGCGGGCCACCTGCGCTCCGAAGCTGTGCACATCGTGACTCATGGCCGACAACGTGGGATGCGTGATCCGGCACAGCTGCGAGTCGTCCCAGGCGAGCAGCGACAGGTCGTCGGGAACCACGAAGCCCATCTCGGCAGCGACCCCCGCGCCCGCCACGGCCATGATGTCGTTGTCGTAGACGATGGCCGTCGGACGTCCGGACGACATCAGCAGGGAGCGGGTGGCCCTGGCGCCCTCGCTTCCGTCGAAGCCGGTCGCGATCTGCCGGCCCTCCTCCAGTCCCAGCTCCCGCATCGTGGCCGCGAAGGCAGTGGCCCGGATGGCGCTGTGGCCGAGGCCGACCGGACCGCCGATACGGGCGATGCGCCGGTGCCCGAGTGCTGCCAGATAGCGGACGGCCTCGGCCGCGGCGGTGGCGTCGTCGGTCCACACCGCGGGAAACGAACCAGTGAGGGACGGGTGCCCGACAGCCACCGCCGGCAGCCCGATGGACTGCAGCGAGGGAACCCTCGGGTCGCTCTCGTGAAAGTCGACCAGAATGGCGCCGGCGATCGTCTGGCTGCGCCACCAGGACTTGTACAACTCGGTCTCCTCGTCGAGATCCCGAACCAGCCTCAGGAGCAACGAGTAGGACCGGTCGGCGAGAACGCTCTCGATACCGGAGATGAAGTCCATGTAGAAGGGTTCGAGTCCGAGCAGTCGAGCGGGGCGGCACAGAGCCAGGCCGATGATGTCGACCCGCTGGCTGGAGAGGCTGCGCGCGGTGAGGTTCGGAGCCCAGCCCAGGTCCTTCGCGGCCTCGAAGATCCTCTGGCGTGTAGTCGCGGAGACGCCTGGCTTGTGGTTGAACGCCAGCGAGACGGCCCCTTTGGACACACCGGCACGGGCGGCGACGTCCTTGATCGTGACACGTGCGGGACTGTTCACCTCGTGTCCGAGCAGAAGAGGGCCGACCGCGCCCTCTTGGCGTCCACGGAGCTGCAACCCGTCACGCGGAACCGGGCCTGCTCGCCGGGCAACAGCGTCCGCAGGCCCTGATCGACCGCAGCACGCGGGTCGAGGCGGTCGGCCTGAAGGAGGAGGTCTCTGAGTAGAGTGTGCGCACTTACCACGACGTCGACTGTATCTCTCTTGCCCGCCACTTCCTCCACAGTGACGTCGTAATCAGGACGTGGATAGGCGAAATCCTTGTCCCGCACGGGAAAGTGGAGGGCCCTCAGGCCGTCGGCATCGGCGACGAGGAACTCCTTGGCGGACTGTTCGGCGGGGACCAGTTCCCCCGGAACCGGGAACCGGAGGACAGAACGACCACCGACCGTCACCTCGTGAACACCCCGATGAACGATGCTGCCGTCCGCTTCCAGAAGGCGCAGGGTCACCGAGGTACGCCACTCGGTGGCGGACTGGTTGATCACGGCCAGGACCAGGCCCTCGTCACCCGGCTGCAGGGTCATCAGCTTGTCCGCGTACACCCGACGCAACTCGTGGTAAAGCGGCTTGAGCCGGCCGTCACCGTCGATGGCCGCCCACGAACTGACCGGCCAGCAGTCGTTCAGTTGCCAGACGACCGTGCCGGCGCAGACGGGCCAGTGGGAGCGCCAGTGCTCGATTCCCGCCGCCACGGCGCGGGCCTGAACGACCTGGGTGAGGTAGTGCCAGCGGTCGAAGTCGTTCTCGGGAAGGTCGAAATGCCTCGCCACGCCACGGTTGAGCTTTCCGTTGCCGTCCTCCGCCTTCTGGTGGTGCAGCATCCCCGGCGAGTCGGGGGCCAGCTCCTCGCCGGGCAGTGCCCGCCGGATCGTCGCCATGGCCGGCGGCGCCTGCCAGCCGAACTCCGCGACGAACCGCGGCACACTGGACCGGTACTCGGAGTAGTCCTGACGGTTCCACACCTCCCAGGAGTGGAAGGTCCCGTGCGCGGGATCGTTGGGATGGTGGTCCCAAGACCCGGACCACGGGCTGCCCGCAGCGTAGGGGCGAGTGGGGTCGAGTTCGGCGACCAGCCGCGGCAGCAGCCCGAGGTAGTAGCCCTCTCCCCAGGAGTCTCCGGCCAGTTCGGGCTCCCACCCCCAGTCGCGGAAGCCCCACAAGTTCTCGTTGTTGCCGTTCCACAGCACGAGGCTGGGATGCGGCATCAGTCGGACAACGTTGTCGCGCGCCTCGGCCTCGACCTCCCCTCGCAAGGGCTGCTCCTCGGGATACGCGGAGCAGGCGAAGAGGAAGTCCTGCCAGACCATCAGCCCGAGTTCGTCGCAGACCCCGTAGAAGGCGTCGTCCTCGTAGATCCCGCCGCCCCAGACGCGGATGAGATCGATGTTAGCGTCGGCGGCTTGCTGGAGCCGGGTGCGATAGCGCTCGGCGGTGATCCGCGAGGGGAAGGCGTCGTCGGGGATCCAGTTGACGCCGCGCGCGAAGATCCTCTCCCCGTTCACCACCAGGGTGAAGCCGGATCCGTGCTCGTCGGCGGAGCGGTCGAGCTCCAGCGCACGGAAGCCGATCTTGCGCTCCCAGGAGTCAAGTACCCCGTTCTCATCGCACAGTTCGACATCCAACCGGTAGAGGTGCTGCTCGCCGTAACCGCGAGGCCACCACAGGCGGGGATCCTCGACCTCCAGCAACAGGACCGCCTCGTCGTCCTCGAAGGCGACTTCGGTGCGCACACCCTTGACCGATGCGGACGCCACCAGTCTGCGGCCCCGGCCTCCGGAGGTTCGCTCCGCCAGGAGCCGCACCTCGATCCGTCCGGCACCGCCTTCGACGGTCACGAGTGGTCGCACCGAGGCGATACGTGCGGTGGACCAGTGCTCCAACCGGACCGGCCGCCAGATACCAGCGGTCACCAGGGTGGGGCCCCAGTCCCACCCGAAGTTGCAGGCCATCTTGCGGATGTACTGCGACGGCTCCGGGTAGACGTTCGGTCGATCCCCGGTCAGTGCGCGGACCGACTCGGCCTCGTCGTAGGCGGAGTCGAAGCTGACCTCCAGCAACCCGGCTGCCCCGGTGACATCGAATCGGTAGCTGCGGTGCATGTTGCGCGTACTCCCCAGCTCCCTGCCGTCCAGGGTGATCGTCGCAGCCGTGTCCAGGCCGTCGAAGACCAGATCCGAACGCTCGTGGTCGTTGTCGTGAGCCAGGTCCGTGAAGTAGGTCCAGGAGCGCCGACCCACCCAGTCCAACTCGGTCTCGTTGAGGCCGAGATAGGGGTCCGGGATGATCCCGGCGGCATGCAGGTCGGTGTGCACGCAGCCGGGAACCACGGCGGGGAGCCGCACCTGATCATGGCGCAGGGTCCAGCCGTCGGTGAGCGGGGTGACGTCCTTCATGGGTGCGGCTCCAATCGCCTGACTCAGGCTGGTAGGTGTACGACGCCGCCAACCTAACCCGCCCGTTGCGCCCTGTCCATAAACCGGTCTAGTACCCCTTCCGCGACCTTGAAGACACACGATGCCGCCCAAAGCGCCAACAAAACGACCTCCTGGTAACGATTGAGCATCGTGATCGAAATTTGAGCTTTACCGGTTCATCAACTGCCTGCCATAGTGCCGATGTCCCGCAGACCTGAGCCGCCATCTTGAAGGAGTTGGGCACATGGGGAAGACCAAGACCCTCGCCGGTGCATTGCTGGCTGTTGCGACGCTGACCGTGACGGGCTGCAGCGGCGCAGGCGCGCCGTCTGCGGAAACCGCGTCGGCACCCACAGACGCGAAGAAGGTGACCGGGTCCATCACCGTCCTCACCCAGCGCACCGACCTCATCAAGAGCGGCGCCATGGCCGCCTACGCGAAAAACTTCCGGAAGATCTACCCCAACGTCAAGGTGAAGTTCGAGGGCCTCACGGACTACGAGGGGGAGGTCAAGATCCGTATGAACACCACGCACTACGGTGACGTCCTCATGATCCCCGCTGCCGTGGCGAAGAACGACTACCCGCGGTTCTTCGCCCCCCTGGGCTCCACCGAGACGCTCAGCAAGAAGTACCGCTTCAGCGACAAGACGGCGGTCAACGGCAAGGTCTACGGCGTCGCACAGTTCGGCACGGCGAACGGATTCGTCTACAACAAGGCCGTGTGGAACAAGGCCGGCATCACCCAGTGGCCGAAGACCCCCCAGGAGTTCCTCACGGCACTCGGCGCGATCAAGGACAAGGCCGGCGCCATCCCCTACTACACCAACTTCCATGACGGCTGGCCGCTGGTCCAGTGGGCCGGCAACGTCGGGTCGGTCACCTGCGACAAGGACGCCAGCAACAAGCTCGCCGGAGCAACCTCCCCCTGGAAGACGGGCAGCGAGCTCAACGTGACCGACACGCTGCTCCACGACATCGTCAAGGACAGACTCTCCGAGAAGGACCCCAACACCACCAACTGGGAAGAATCCAAGAACCTCGTCGCCAAGGGCAAGGTCGGCGCGATGATGCTCGGCTCCTGGTCGATCACGCAGATGCAGCAGGCGGCCGAGGCTGCGGGCGGCAGCAAGGACGACATCGGCTTCATGCCCTTCCCCGTCCAGAAGAACGGAAAGTTCTGCGCCACGCTGGTCTCCGACTACCAGCAGGCGGTCAACGTCCACTCCGAGCACAAGGAAGCGGCTCGGGCCTGGATCGACTGGTTCACGGAGAAGTCCGGTTACTCCGCCAAGGAGGGGGCCGTCCCCACCGTGAAGTCGTCGGCGATGCCGAGCACCCTCAAGGGATTTGTTGACAACGATGTCACCTTCACGGAGCGTTCCGAATCGGAGACCGCGAAGGTCAATGACATAGACAAGGCCTCCGAAATCGGGCTCAACACCCCCGACTACCGGCAGAAGCTGGTCGACATCGCCCGCGGAGCGCAGAAGGGCAACCTCAAGGACTTCTTCGCCGACCTCGACAAGAGGTGGAACGAGGCAGCGCAGACCGCCGGTTCCTGACAGTCGGCGGAGGCGGGCCCCGGCCGTGCGTCAGCGGCCGGGGCCGACAGCCTGACGCGCAAGCGGAAGACGAAAGGCCCTGACATGACCGAAACCGCCGACCTGGCCCCGGTGAAACCGCCGCGCGCCACGGCACGCCGCGCAGCTGCGGGCAGCCGCCTGCGCCCGCCGGGAAGAGGTCCACGGGGGCGGCTGCTGCGCCGCCTCACCCCGTGGTTGTTCCTCGCCGTACCGCTCGTACTGCTGATCACGTTCACATACGTCCCCGTGGGCAACATGCTCTACTACAGCTTCACCGACTGGGACGGCATCAGTCCGGAGCGCAATTTCACGGGTACGGACAACTACGTTCAGATCTTCACCCGGCCCGCGCTCTTCCGGGTGTTCTTCGTCAGCTTCTACTACCTCGCCGCGTCCGTGGTGCAGATCTCGATCGCTCTCTACTTCGCGACCGTGCTCAGCTTCGATCTCAGGTTCCGCAACCTGTTCAAGGGGATCCTCTTCTTCCCCTACCTGGTCAACGGCGTGGCCATCGGCTTCATCTTCCTGTATTTCTTCAAGGACGGCGGAACCCTCGACTCCGTGCTGTCCTGGGTCGGCATGGGCTCCGATCACGCCTGGCTCGGCGATCCCGCCTCGGCGAACACGTCCCTGGCCGGCGTATCCATCTGGCGCTACACCGGCCTGAACTTCGTACTCTTCCTCGGAGCCATCCAGTCCATTCCCGGCGAGCTCTACGAAGCCGCCCAGCTCGACGGCGCGACACGGTGGCAGCAGTTCCGGCACATCATCGCCCCGAGCATCAGGCCCGTGCTGAGTCTGAGCATCATCCTCGCGATCTCAGGGTCGCTCTCTGTCTTCGAGATCCCGTGGATCATGACCGGCGGCTCAACCGGCACCTCTACGTTCGTCATCCAGACGGTCAAGCTCGCATTCCAGTTCAACAAGACCGGACTGGCCTCGGCCGCCGCGGTGGTTCTGTTGCTGATCATCCTGCTGATCACCTGGATTCAGCGCCGTCTCGTGCCCGATGAGAAGGTGGATCTCGTATGACCACGGCCCGACAGACCACATCAGCTGCCCGGACGCGCGGCCGCATCGGCCGGGCGATCGTCTACCTGACCCTGGTACTCGCCTCCTTGGTCATCCTCATTCCCTTGGCCGTGGTCTTCCTGACCTCGCTCAAAACCTCGGACGAGATGGCCGACACCGGCCCGCTGTCCCTCCCCACGAACTGGTTCAACTTCGCCAACTACGCGACCGCGTTCACCGACGGCAAGATGCTCACCGCCTTCGGCAACACCGCGTTCATCCTGCTGTTCTCCATCACCGGCACGGTGATCATCGGCTCCATGACGGCGTACGCCATCGACCGGTTCCACTTCCCGGCCAAGAAGCTCGTCCTCGGACTGTTCCTGATCGCTACCCTGGTCCCGGCGGTCACCACACAGGTGGCCACGTTCCAGGTGGTCAACAGCTTCGGTCTGTTCGACACACGGTGGGCACCGATCCTGCTTTACATGGGGACAGACATCGTCTCCATCTACATCTTCCTGCAGTTCATCCGGGGCATACCGGTCTCGCTGGACGAAGCGGCCCGCCTGGATGGTGCCAACTCCTTCACCGTCTACCGCAAGGTCATCTTCCCCCTCCTCAAGCCGGCCATCGCCACCGTGGTCATCATCAAAGGGATCACCGTATACAACGACTTCTACATCCCCTTCCTCTACATGCCTTCGGAAGACCTGGGCACCGTCTCCACCGCCCTCTTCCGATTCAAGGGCCCCTTCGGGGCCCACTGGGAGAACATCTCGGCGGGAGCGATCCTCGTCATCCTCCCCACTCTGGTCATCTTCCTGTTCCTCCAGCGCTACATCTACAACGGCTTCGCTCAAGGCGCGACCAAGTAGACCCGGCACAACGAGGACGGCAGCCAGGGCGCCGATCATCGAATCGCAGGAACCTCATAGGCGACTGGGGCAGGACCCCCATGAACCCCGCTGACGCCCGCACGGGAACCGGGTGATGGGAGAACCCTGGGAGACGATCTTCCTCCCGAAGAGCCTGAGGCGACATCGAGGCGGGAGTGGCAGCAGCGGACCTGGGCGCCGACAGGTAAGACGCCGTGGCTCGTCGGTGGGTGCGCAGCTGATGCGGGATCGGCGGTGGACGTCGAAATGTTTCGGTGGCCGCCTCTGACGGTCACTCATAACGGCGCTGTGTGCGACAGCGGTTTCGGCCGGTCGGGAACGTGAGGAGAGCCGTACGGTTTGGGATGGCTGTGAAGCGGTCCTTGGCCCGTACGGCTCACTCGCATCGAATCCGCACGGGCATCTCTCGAGAGGTCGAATCGGGGCGCTCAGCACCGAGTTGGCCAACCCGTGGACGGCGCGGGAAGAGTCCGGTCGGGCGAACGCCGAGGCCGTGTCCGTCTGAGCGACGAGGGCGGCGGACCCACCCGGCAACTGGTCTTCACCGACCGGGTGATCGCGACCCTGGTGGATCCTGCGGTTCCAGCTTCTGCACGCCGCCCTCGCCGTCTTCTACAGCGTTGGCCGCTCCACCGTCACACTGGCCGCCCATAAGATCCGACCGCGCACACTGGCCGACGTCTTCGCCCACGCCATCGCGAAGGGTGTCGAACTGCGCCTGGACGGCGTCGAGGTACGGGTCCGGCGTCCGAAGGCCGGCCGCCCGGCGGGCGTTCGTTCGTGGCCGGCAAGATGCGGCAGAACACCAGGAAGGCCACCGTCATCACCGACGGACAGGGCCGCACTCTGTGGACCGACGCGGTCCGGCCGAGCCGTATGGGTGATCAGGCGACGGTCAAGACCGAGGGGATCGAAGCCCTCTTCAAGCGATACCCGCAGGTCAAGACCAAGGTGGATGCCAGATAACGGGGCCTGGCCAACGGGCTTCCCCGACCAGGTCAGGCGCTGCCGAAGAAGCCCGCCAAGGACGCGGCGGCCGAGGTAGTCGTCGCCCGGAACGAGGCCCGCAAGAAAGCAGTCCTCGGAGCGGAAATGCGTCGAGCACGCCAACGCCGAGCACAAGCGGTGGAGGGCCCTCCAGCGGCACCTCGGCCGCCACGAGTGCTGCACCGCGACCCATCTGGCCGTCGCCGGCCTCGTCTCCGACCGTACCGCAGAGCGATAATCACCCACCGGTCAATCTGCCAAGCCAACACGTCCCAACCTCAGTTGCGCACAACACCGGAAGTTTCGGCGAACTTTCGGAAATAAGTCATTGACTGCCGCTCTGCGCCGAGCGCATACTCTCCAGCGATCGGCACCTCCCCGTAACGGACACGACTCCATACGGTCACACCCGTCCACCTGGCACGTCCACACGCGCATGCCCGGAGCCGGAAAGCAGGGGTTGCAGTGATCGTCACTATTTCGCGCACATGCCTGACCCTCACTGTTGCCACTGCCAGCCTGCCGTTTGAACCCCAGATCAGCGCATGTATTGGCACCCAATAGGCCACTGCTTAGCGCAAACCCCTAGCACGAGTTGTGTCAATGACGACAGATCAGGAAATTTCCACGATGACGAGGAAAACACGCAGCGCGACGGCTGTCGCGATCGGCTTGGGCATCGCGCTCGCTGCCACCGGCTGCGCCGGTGGCAGCGACGCCGACAGCAGCGGTTCGTCCGATGGCAAGGTCACGTTGACCGTCTGGGAGAACGCGCAGCCCGGACCCGGTGCGGAGTACTGGAAGACCGCCGCGAAGGCATACCACTCGCTGCACCCGAACGTCACGGTCAAGATCCAGGCGGTCCAGAACGAGGACCTCGACGGCAAGCTGCAGACCGCGCTCAACTCGAACTCCGCCCCGGACATCTTCCTGCAGCGCGGTGGCGGCAAGATGCAGGCCATGGTCAACGCCGGCCAGCTCCAGGCGCTGAACCTCACCGACACCGACAAGACAAATGCAGGCGCGGCAGGTGTCGCAGGCTATTCGATCGACGGCAAGGTCTACGCGATGCCGCTCGACACCCAGCCCGAGGGCATCTACTACAGCAAGGACCTGTTCAAGCAGGCGGGCATCACCTCGACGCCGACGACGATGGACGAGCTCGAGGCCGATGTCGCGAAGCTGAAGGCGATCAAGGTCGCGCCGATCGCGGTCGGTGCCAAGGACGCCTGGCCGGCTGCGCACTGGTACTACAACTTCGCCCTGCGCGCGTGCAGCCAGGACACCATGACGGCGACTGCGAAGTCGCTCAAGTTCACCGACCCGTGCTGGACCAAGGCCGGCGACGACCTGGCTTCGTTCCTGAAGGTCGACCCCTTCCAGAAGGGTTTCCTGACGACCTCGTCGCAGCAGGGCGCCGGCTCGTCGGCGGGCATGCTCGCGAACCACAAGGCGGCCATGGAGCTCATGGGCAACTGGGACCCCGGTGTGATCGGCAGCCTGACCAAGGACCAGAAGCCGCTCGCCGACCTGGGCTGGTTCCCCTTCCCTGCCATGGCCGGTGGCCAGGGCAATCCGACCGCCATCATGGGCGGCCTCGACGGATACTCGCTGTCAAAGAACGCACCGAAGGAGGCCCTTGGCTTCCTCGAGTGGCTTGTGACCAAGGACCAGCAGGAGGCCTACTCCAAGGCCTTCTTCACGATCCCGGTGAACAAGGACGCCCAGGAGGTCGTCACCGACCCCTACAACGTCTCGGCACTGCAAGCCTTCAACAAGGCGGCCTACTCCATGATGTTCCTTGACACCGAGTACGGCCAGAACGTCGGCAACGCCATGAACACCGCCGTCGTGAATCTGCTGGCCGGCAAGGGCACCGCCGCCGACATCGCCAAGGACACCAACGCTGCCGCCGCGAAGGGCTGAGTAAGCAGACGATGAGCAACACCCTGGGTACTGACACGGCCACCGGCCGCCAGTCACAGGGCACGCCTGGAGTCGGGGGCGCGGCCGAGTCCGCGTCCCCGGCTTCGCTGCGAGCGGCTGCGCGCCGCCGCAGCCGTGCCAAGATGCGACTCGAAATCGCGGTGCTGTCCGGACCGGCGATCATTATGTTCCTGGCCTTCGTGATCTTCCCGGTGGCGCTCGCTGCGTTCTACGGCTTCTACCGGTGGCACGGTTACGGAGCGCCCACCGACTGGGTCGGCCTGAACAACTACAAGCTGATCCTCACCGACCCCGCGTTCCAGCAAGTTCTGTGGCACAACGGCCTGATCCTGGTGCTCTCACTGGTCATCCAGGGCCCGCTGGCGATCATCCTCGCGCTCCTGCTCAACCAGAAGATCCGCGGTCGCTCGATCATCCGCGTCCTGATCTTCGTGCCCTACGTCATCTCCGAGGTCATCGTCGGCACCGGCTGGAGCCTGATGCTCCAGAGCAGCGGCGCCGTCAACGACCTGCTGCAGCACATGGGCCTGGGCTTCCTGCAGGCTGAGTGGCTCTCCAACCCCAAGCTGGCCATCTGGACGCTGATGGGCATCATCTCGTGGAAGTACATCGGCTTCGCGGTGATTCTGATGCTCGCCGGCCTGCAGTCGATCCCCGAGGAGCTCTTCGAGGCCGCTCAGATCGACGGCGCCTCCTACTGGCAGATCCAGCGCCGCATCACACTGCCGCTACTGGGCCCGACGATCCGCATCTGGGCGTTCCTGTCGATCATCGGCTCGCTGCAGCTGTTCGATCTCGTCTACATCATCTGGGGTCCATACGTCGCGGGCACGGCGGGCACCTCGACCATGGCGATCTACATGGTCGCCCAGGGCCGCAACGCGGGCAACTACGGCTACGGCAGCGCCGTCGCGGTCGTGATGTTCCTGATCTCGCTCATCGTCGCGCTGATCTACCAGCGCTTCGTCCTGCGCCGTGACCTCCGGGGCGCCGTCACCGAAGGAGCCGCCTGATGAGCGCGTCGACCGTCAACTCCCGGCTTTCCTCCGCCGTGGAGCCGGATGCCCCCATCGACCGCGGCAATCGTGACAAGCCTCAGAAGTGGGGGAATCCATTCACCTACTTCATCGCGCTGCTCTTCATCGGGGTCTGCATCGCACCGGTGCTCTATATCGTGCTCGGCGGATTCCGCACCAACTCGCAGATCAGCACGAGCCCGGCCGCCCTACCGCACCCCTGGGTCTTCAGCAACTACATCAGCGTCCTGAAGTCGGTGACGTTCTGGGGTGAATTCGCGAACTCCATCATCGTCGGGCTCGTGAGCACCGTCGGCACCGTCGTCCTCGGCCTGATGGTGAGCTTCGTGCTCGCGCGCTACGACTTCAAGCTCAAGGGCGCAATGTATTCCCTGTTCGCCGCCGGCCTGATGTTCCCGTTGGTCATCGCGATCACCCCGCTGTACATCGTCGTCAAGGACCTCGGCCTCGTCGACAACCTGTTCGGCGTGATCATCCCGCAGATCGCCTTCGGCCTGCCGACGACCGTCATCATCCTGGTGCCGTTCCTCCGAGCCATTCCGAACGAGATCGAGGAGGCCGCCGCGATCGACGGTGCAAGCCGACTCGGATTCTTCTTCCGCATGGTGATCCCGCTGTCACTGCCCGGTGTGGTGACGGTCGGCATCCTCGGGTTCATCGGCAGCTGGAACAACTACGTCCTGCCCCTGTACGTGATCAACTCGCAGGCGAACTTCACCCTGCCACTCGGCGTCCAGGCCTTCTCCTCGCAATACTCCGTGGACACCGCGAGGGTCCTCGCGTTCACCTCACTCGCCATGCTGCCCGCACTGATCTTCTTCGCGATCTTCGAGAAGAAGATCGTCGGCGGTCTCACCGGCGCCGTGAAGGGCTGAAACCGGCACCGGTATCCGCACCGGACCATCTCACGCCTGCCCCTGCTGTGCCGCCGGCAGGGGCAGGCCGCTGATCGGCGGCATCGCTCAGCCCGCTGGAAAGGGCGGTTGAACTGCCCTGGACCCAGATCGAGCCCGACAAGCAGGCCGTCATCGTTCCTGTCCGACGCCGCACCTTCGGCTCGGCCTCGACCCGCAGGAAACCGGCCAGGATGCGGTGCGCGCCGTCGTCTCCGCCGCCGACCATGGAGACATCGTGGCGCGCGCCCCGCTGCACCAGGTCGGCGAACGGCAGCAGTTACGCAGCGGCGCCCGCGAAGCACTGTGAACACCTCTTGTCCGCACTCTCCTTGGATAAAAATATGCCCGATCACGTTGTCCGCTGCTTCCGTTCAAGCGGCCACACCGAGCTCGCCCGCGGTGGTGCGACCGAGTCCGGCGGGAGGAGCTGAACAGTGCGCAAATGGCTTGCCGACCCCGACGCCGGGGCCAAGCCGGCCGCCATCTGGGCACTGTGCGCACTGATGGCCGCGACGTTCTGCGTCGTGACCACGGAGCACCTGCCGGCCGGCCTGCTTCCGCAGATCTCGTCCGGTCTCGGCGTGTCGCTGTCGGCCGCCGGGCAGCTGGTTACGGGATACGCCCTCACCGTGATGCTGCTCACCGTGCCGCTGACGTACGCCACGCGCCGGATTCCACGCCGCCCGTTGCTGCTGGGTCTGATGACGGTGTTCGTGCTGGGCAGCCTGGGTTCGGCCGTCGCGCCGAACTACGCCCTGCTGCTGGTCTCGCGTGCCGTGACGGCGCTGGTGCACGCTGTCTTCTGGGCAGTGGTCACGGTCACCGCCATGGGGCTGTTCCCCCCGGCGATGCGGGGCCGGATACTCGCCATGGTCTACGGGGCCACCTCGATGGCGACGATCGTGGGTGTGCCCGTCGGAAGCTGGATCGGCCAACACGCGGGGTGGCGGGTGGCGTTCGTGACGCTGAGCGGAATCGGGCTGATCGCTCTGGCCACCGTGGCACTCTTCCTGCCGGCCACGGCCGTCGCTCAGACGTACAACAACGACACCGCCGTCCCCGACACGTCGCGCTATGTCGTGCTGCTGGTGACGATCGTCCTGGCGCTGACGGGCCTGTCGATGGCGTTCACGTACACGGTGCCGTTCCTCACGGAGGTGACCGGGTTCTCGGCGGCGGCGGTCGCCCCGCTCCTGCTGGTGCGCGGTGCGGCCGGTGTCGCCTCTGTGGCCGTCGCGGGCACCCTCGCGGACCGTCACCCGAAGATGGCGACGACGGCGCCGGTGGCTCTGCTGTCCGTGTCGCTGATCGGCATGTATCTCGCGGGGACGATGCCGATCGTGGTGGTCGTGCTGATGGCGACCTCGGGCGTCGCGGTCTTCGTGATGATCACGACGCTCACGAACGAGCTCCTGGCGGTCGCACCCGGCAATCTGTACATCGCCTCCGCCGGGGGGAACGCCGTGTTCAACGCGGGCACGGCCGTCGGGGCCGCGTCCGGGGGGCTGGTGCTGTCGGACATCAGCGTCCGCAGCACCGCGCTCGCGGGCGGGCTGCTGGCCGCCGCCGCGGTGGCGATTCTGCTCGTGCATCAGATGATCAGACGGGCTCCGCGCGCGACACGCGAGGCGGTCACCGATCTCTCATAGCGCAGTCACACGCACCGGCACGGCGAGAACCCGGTCCATGCCCACGACCCGTTCCGGGCCGTCGAGGACGAAGGAGACGCGGTCGGCGTGGACAGTGAACTCGAGCCTGGCGGCGCGTCCCGGTTCGAGGCGTACCCGCGCCCAGCCGGTCAGCCGGCCTATCGGCCGTGCTGCCGAGGTCAGCGCTGAGCAGGCGGGGACGGCCTCCCATCCACTTATGGTCCAGGCAGGCCAGGCCGATCTCGTTGACGCGGTGGATGAGATCACGCACGGTGTCCTCGTCGGCCGCCACGAGCCGTGCGATGACGGGCACTCGGTTCCCGCCCGCCGACCCCAGCAGCACAACCGCGCGGCGGTAGCGCACCGAGGTGGTGCTGCCCCGGCGCACTATCTGCTGCAGTCGCTGCCCCTCCTGGTCGGTCAGCCTGCGTACTCGTACCGGCTCCGCCATCGCTCCTCCCCTGCAGGACAGACCAGTCACGCCCGAACCCGGCTCGCTTAGCATCTCCTGCCATGAGCGATGCGGAGCGCCTTCTCGACTGGCTGCAGAACTGGTACGCGCAGCAGTGCGACGGCGACTGGGAGCACGAGTGGGGCGTGAAGATCGCCACGCTCGACAACCCCGGCTGGACCATCGAGATCGATCTGGAGGAGACGGACCTGGAAGAACGCGAGTACGCCCTCCAGGAGATCAACCGCAGCGCGCGGGACTGGGTACACACCTGGACCGCTGAGAAGACCTTCCACTCCTCGTGCGGTCCCGGAAACCTCACCGAGGCCCTCACCCTCTTCCGAACCTGGGCAACAACGTCCGCCTCCTGAGCCGTCACCAGCCGGAGATACCGAACCGGTGCAACCATGCGGTCAGAGCACTGGGCTCAATGAGTGAACCGCCGCGGGCTCGCCCCTGATTGCCATGATGCGTGACCAGCAGAGAGAAGCACACCGGTGACAGACGCGTCGTCCTTCCTGCTCGAACGCCTGTATGCGGCCGGTCTGACCGACGTCGTCGCGGTCGAGCCGGCCACTGGGGGCCTCGCCGCCACCGCGGGACTCGCGCGCCGCGGTGACGGCACGTCGGTGTTCGTCAAGGCGTTCGGCGAGCCGCCGTCGGACGACGTCTTCGCCGCGGAGGCCGAAGGGCTCACCGTGCTGCGCGAGGCGGGCGGCGTTGCCACGCCCGAGATCATCCTCGCGGACCGCGACCTTCTCGTGTTGTCCGTGCTGCGGCCCCGGCCGGGCACCGAGGCCTTCTGGGAGCAGCTCGCACATGCGCTCGCCCACCTGCACACCACCACGCGGCACCCCCGATTCGGGTGGCACCGGGACAACTGGCTGGGCCGCCGTCGGCAGGTCAACACCTGGGATGACGACGGGTTCGAATTTTTCGCCCAGCACCGTCTACTGCGCTGGCTCAACGAACGTCGCGTCCAGGGGGCGCTCGACGCCGCGGACCGGGCGGCGCTGCAGCGGCTGTGCGACAGGCTGCCCGAGCTGCTGCCCGTCAAGCCCGCCTGCCTGACGCACGGCGACCTGTGGGCGCTGAACGTCATGGCCACCCACGACGGACGGCCCACACTGATCGACCCGGCCGTGTCGTACACGTGGGCCGAGGTCGACCTGGCCCACCTGTGGACAACAGCGCCGCCGCCCGAGGCACATGTGTTCTTCGAGCTGTACGCCGAGCTGACCGGGCTCGACCGCGACTGGCGCGATCGGATGCCGATCCTCCAGCTACGCCAGCACCTGGCCGTGATCGCCCAGTTCGCCCCCGACTGGGGTGCCGCCGACCTCGTGCGCGCCACGCTCGCGCCGTTCCGGCAGCGGCCCTGAGCTCAGCTCGGACGATCGCTGCCTGTGAGGGAGCCATGGCAGCGCCGCAGTCGTTGGAGACCACGTGCGGCATCGGTGCCCGCCTCGTACAGCGTCTGGATCAGTACGTTCGGCACCCCGCTGAGTCCTGAGCCACCGACGGCCATGGCCGCGTCGTCCGCCATGCCCGCTACCGCCTCGGCTGCGGTGGCGCTTGCAGCGTTGTCCGAACGGGTCGGCCGTGTCAACGGTTTCCGGCCCACGGGTAGCGTGCGCCCCTGGGACAAAAGCAGGGAGGGCATCCGATGCCGTGGACCAGCGCGCGCTGCGGCTGGCCGACGCGCTCGACGGGTCGGTGTCGGTGTGCGTTCCCGACAGGGACGGGGCGCGTTTCGTCACCCAGTTCGCCAAGCGGCGCCGATGAAAGTCCACAAAAAAGAGGAACCCCGGCCGACGCACGGCTGGGGTTCCTCGATGCGGTGAGTATCGGTCAGCCGGTGGAGTCGCCCACGTCGTGAACCGCTCGTCCACGCGCCGGCAGACCGCACCACATCGCGATCACCGTGGATCAGTCGGGTCAGCGCTGCAGGGTAAGGACCCCCGGCCGCCACGGCAGTTGGTCGTAACTACCGCCCGCGGTGGGGGACTTGCCCTGGTAGAGGAACTGCAGGTTGCAGGGGTCGATGGTCATGGTCTGGTCGGAGTTGTTGCGGACCAGGTCACCGTGGCTGATGTCGTTGGTCCACGTGGCACCGCTGTTGGCCTTGCCCGCGAAGGGGTTGCTTTCGCTGCCGGCCTGCGGGGTCCACGAACCGCTCAGGCTGGAGGCCGTGAACGAGCGGAAGTAGCGCCCATTCGCACCTATCGCCTCAACGATCATGAGGTACTGGTTCTGGCCCTGAACCTTATAGACCTGCACCCCCTCGAACAGGTTGTTCGTCGAGTCGCTCATCACCGTCGTGTACGACGAGCCGAAGCTGCCCGGGAAATTCCCGATCGGCATGCTCGCCCGGTAGATCTTGCCGTTGTCACCGGCGAAGAACAGGTACATGTTCTGGCCGTCACCGATCAGGGTCTGGTCGATCGGGCCGGTGCTGGAGCCGGAGATGCTACCGGTGAACAGCGGCTGCGGCGAGGACCATCCGTTGGCGTTGGTGGGGTCGCTCGACGTGCGGTAGACGAAGGCGGACGCTCCCCACTGGTACGCCAGAACCCAGATGTTCTTGGGCGCGAAGTAGAACAGCGTCGGCGCCACTGCGGCCTGGCTCATCCCGGTCTGGCCGGCCGATGCCATGTCCGACCAGTTCGTGAACGGACTGAACATCATCGAGCCGTACGACGATCCCGACACGTTCGACGCGTAGACCAGGTGCTTGCCGTTGTACACCACGTTGGTGAAGTCCTTCAGAGCGACCCACCCGTTCGCCGGCTGCGCCAAGGTGCCCGTCGACGTCCATCGGTACGTCGACGGAAGAGAACACGTGCCGCCCGCCGGCGGGGTCGACGTGCCGGACAGACCGGTCCACTGCTGGCTGCTGCCGCCGTTGCACGTCCGGAGCTCCACCGCCGTGCCGTTGGCCGTACCGGAGCCTGTGGCGTTCAGGCACAGCCCGGACTCCACGCCGACGATCGTGCCGTCGGAGTTCACCCGCCACTGCTGGTTCGCACCGCCGGAACAGGTCCAGATCTGCACCCGGGTACCGGCCGCGGTGGCGTGGCCCGGAACATCCAGGCACTTGTTGCCGTAAACGGTCAGCGTGTTACTGTCCGTCAACGTCCATTGCTGGTTGGTCCCGCCCCAGCAGTCGTAGAGCTGCGGGTACGTGCCGTCGGCCTGGCTGGCGTCCGGCACGTCCAGACACCGACCCGAACCAACACCGCGCATGGCGCCGCTGGTAGCCGCCTGAGCCGGGTTGGCGACGAGCATCGCCGCCAACGCGACCAGGGCCGCAACCGCGGCGGCGAGCACCACAGACAGATGCCTGCGGCCGAAACTTCCTCTGCGCATGGGTACTTCCCAAACCTTGAGTAAGCGGTTCCGGTCGGCCTCGTCAGAGGCTGTCCGGACTGTCGATGTGGTGCGGTTCGTAGCGGTCCGTGGGCACCGGGCCGACCCCTTGTGGCTTCCCGGTGCTGCGAGACCTTCTCAAAGACCGGTGGCGCCCGGCCTCTTCGGGCCGCTGCGAAACGCACCGGCCCGTGTCGAGCGTTGATCGTCGTGGTGCAGGCCTGCCGCACGGTGACCCCCACGTACTCCGCGAGCCGTTCGAGCTCCGATCGAAACCGGGGCCCGCGCGGCACGGTGCGGATTGGATTGTTCATGGCATTCCTTGAGCGAGACCGAGCTGAGGAATCGAACGGCTCAACGACATACCGTGCCCCACCTGAAGAGGGCATCGAGCGTCACCGAGCCGGGTGGACGGATGCAGCTGTCACACGGCTTCGTCATGAAGGACCTGACCGTGTTCGCCGTCCTGTCCGGGCCTCTCGGGCGGCCGGAGTGGAGGCTTGGACGGTGTCGGGTGAGCCCGTCGCCGTCCCGGTCTTCATCAGGACGGTCGCGGTCATCAGGCCCAGGACCGAGGCTCGGCGACGGCCGAGGCGTTCGAGCGGGCTCATGCTTCTCCTCGTACGGTCGGGTGCGGGTGGGGGTGGCCGGGATCGGCTCGGTTCAGGGCGTGGACAGCTCGAACCGCGTGACGCGGACCGAGCCGCCGAGCGCCTGGGTGGCGTGGTTGAAGAGGGCGAACCGGTAGCCCATGAAGAACCGCCAGTCGTCGCCCATGGAGAAGTCGGGTCCGAGGCGGGTGAACGTGATGCCGTCGGTGCTGTAGGAGAAAGTCCCCGGGCGTGCCGCGCCGGGGCGGATGTCCGCGCTCGCGCGCAGCCAGATGCGACTGCCCGGAACGATTGCGCTCGCGAGCTCGCAGCCGGTGCCGGTGGTGTTCCAGTTGCCGTCCATGGTCAGCCCGCCGACCATCACCACCCGCGTGACTCTGCCCTCGCGCTTGACACCGATCCACGCGGAGGAGTCACGCAGCAGCGCGAGTCCGGCCCTGTCGCCGTCCCGCATCGCGGAGTGGTCGAGCTGGACCGTGGCGGTGGAGGTGGGGCCCTGGATGCGGTGCGTGAGGGTGTTGCGAGCCCAGTACACGTCGTCGGTGACCGTCGCGGTGCGCAGGGTCAGACCGTCGTTGACCGACCACTTGCTGTTGTCCGGGTTGTGGTTCCACTCCCATTTCGGTTCGAGGGTCGTGCCGCCGAAGGTGTCGACGCCGGTCATGGGGGTGATCCGGCGGGGCGGCGGCACGGCCGGGCTGGGATAGGAGGTGCCCCATGCGCCGTTCACCAGTTGGACGATGGGCCAGCCGTCCCAGGTCCAGGTGACCGGTGCCAGCGCGGGCACCCGGCCGCCGGGGTAGGCGTCGACGAATGCCAGGTAGTACCAGGCACCGTTCTGCGTCTGCACCAGGCCACCCTGGTGCGGGACACCACCGCCGGGGATCGGCCCGCGCAGATCGAGGAGCACCTGCCGCATCACGTACGGACCGAAGGGACCACCCGACGATTTCAGGATGTACTGCCCGTTCGCGGGGCGGGTCAAGAAGATGTAGTACTGCCCGTTGATCTTGTAGAAGCGGGAGCCCTCAAGAGTGCCGACGCCCGACGGCGTCGTGAACACCTGCTGCGTCCGGACCTGGGTGCGGCCGTCGGGGGAGAGCTGGGCCACGCTGATCGTGGTGTTGCCGTACGCCACGTACAGGGTGTCGTCGCTGTCGACCAGCAGCCCCGCGTCGTAGTAGGGCGTGTTGACCGTCGTCAGCCGGTTCCACGGCCCCTCGACCGCCGTTGCGGTATAGATGTACGTCCGGGCGAACTCGATCTGACCCAGCCAGTAGAACGTCCTGTTGCTCGGACGGTAGGCCAGCGATGATGCCCAGATCCCTCGGACATACCCACGGGCCCCGTTCAGGTCGTACTCGGCACCGAAGTCCAGGACCGGCACCGAGTGGCCGACGATCTCCCAGTGCACCAGGTCGTACGAGCGCAGGACGGGCGCGCCCGGCGAGTAGTGCATGGTCGAGGCCGAGGCGTAGTAGGTGTTTCCGACGCGGATGACGTCGATGTCTGCGAAGTCCTGCCAAATCACCGGGTTCATATACTCCCCGGCGGCCGCGCGGGCCGGCCCCTGCGCGGGAGCGGCTGCGGTGCGGGAGGCTCCCGTCAGCGGGAGAACCGCGCCGTCGGCGAGGCCGGCCGCCAGCGCGCGACGACGAGGAGATGGCTGATGTGGCCATGACATATACATGCGCGGCATGCCCCCTTCGGCTCGGCGTTTCTGCGGGCGCGACCCGGAGGTGCCCCGCTGTGCGCGTGGAGCGACTCCGGCGCGTTCGTAATATCGAACAAGGGTCGAAGTTTCGAGCACCCTGAATGATAGGGAGTGGGTGAACGGCGTCAATACTTCGCGCAGGAGTCGCGGAAAACGCCGAAACATTCGTATGGCTTTAGGGATAAAACGGCGCAGGTCAAATCAGTCCAACGGCCGGGCTGGACACCCGCTCGGCGCTGGAACTGGGGTGATTTCGCGCGCGATGTTGACACAGTGGTCCGCCTCTCCAGTATCCGTGGCGCCCGGATTTTCCGAATGACGTACGAACTTTCGAACCCTCTTCAGGTGATCCCCGGGAGAAGGAGCCCCAGGTGCCCAGACGATCAGGCAGACGACTGGTCCGTCTCCGCGCGACCGCCGTTCCGACGGTCACTGCGTCCGTGAAGGCCTCCTCCCACTCCACCGCCACGGCCGCGCCGGGCAGCCGGCGCTCACCCCGCCGCTGGGGTGGAACAGCTCGCGTCCACCAGGTGCCCGGGGAGCGCACATACGCACAGGCCACAGGCGGCTACCCAGGGTCCATCGGCAGCAGGGGCCACGGGACCCAGGACGCAGCCACGTTCGCCTCATGGGGCGTCGGCTACCTCAAAGTACGACTGGTGTTCATCGAGCGGTACCCGTGACGAGCAGGTCACGCGGTTCACGCTCATGCGCGACGCCCTGCGCGTCGGCTGGGGCTGGTCCATCCCCGACGCCCTCGATCACCTTGAAAACCGTCTCGCCGCAACTTGCAGACCCGTATGTTCAGGCTCCCGAGCTCGTCTACTCGTCATTGGGAGGGGCAGTGCTGGAAGGTATGGCAGCCGTCGTCACGGGCGGTTCCCGCGGCATCGGCCGGGCGATTGTCCAACGTCTGTGCCGTGATGGAGCGAAAGTAGTCTTCAACTACGCCACCAACGAGGAAGCCGCAGCCGAGGTCGTCCGCACCGTGCAGGAGAGCGGCGGTCACGCCCACGCCGTACGCCTGGACCTGGCCGGACCAGGCGCAGCAGAACAGCTCATGGAGACTGCTGAGACGCATCTTGGCGGCCTGGACGTCTTGGTGAACAACGCCGCAATGTCTCATGCTCCACTCCCGCTCGCGGAGACCAGCACCGCAGTGTTCGACAGCGTGATGACGGTGAACGCCCGCTCGGTGTTCATGACCATCCGTTACGCGGCCCGGCGGATGCGCGACGGTGGCCGGATCGTCAACATCTCCACGATGAACACCCTGCGGCCGGCTCCGGGCATCGGCCCCTACGTCGCCAGCAAGGGCGCCGTCGAGCAGCTGACCGCGGTCGCAGCGCGGGAACTCGGGGCGCGCCGCATCACGGTCAACACCGTCTCTCCCGGAGCCACGGACACCGAAATGTTGCATGCGGCCAATCCCCCGCAAGCCCTCCAGACTGTCGCCGGCATGACGCCCCTCGGCCGACTCGGACAGCCCGCCGACGTCGCCGACGTCGTCGCCTTTCTTGTCGGCCAGGACGGCCGGTGGATCACCGGTCAGAACCTGCGGGCCACCGGCGGCCTGGTCTGAGCTCCGAGATGGGCCATCTCCCACGAACACCTCGCGAGATCGGATGGTTGAGTTCTCTGAAGGCAGGCACCGGGATCTGTCACTGGTGCGTGCGGTTGAAGGGGACCCCGGATGGAGTCCCGCCCGGTCTGCAAGGACGTGCCGCGTGGATGTGCTGAGCAGGAACCATGTGACGGTGACCGGCCGGCCCGGCGGCCCCTGGTGATGCTGGCGCATCGACGAGCTGCTGGATGCGAACTATCTGGGCTGGTCGGGTGCCATGGCCCCGGCGATCATGGGCAATCCTGAGCGCCCGGAACTGGGCGAGGAGCTGACCAACAGCTTCTGCCGCACCGATCCGGAGATCGCCCGGGTCTTCGCCCGGGTGACGTTCCTCTCCGACAACCGTCAGGATCTCGCGAAGGTGACCGTTCCCGCCCTGGTCGCGCAATGCCGTGCTCGGCGTGCACCGCCGGGCCGAACGTAAGCGCCGGTTGTCGTCAGAGCTTGCGGGTGTCGCGGGGTTCGGCGTAAGGCTCTTCATCCGAGGGGTGACCGCTGTCGATAGCACGTCCACGTTCGAGTTCGGCATTGAACTCCAACCCGAGCAGGATCGCGATGTTGGTGAGCCACAGCCAGATCAGCGCGACGATCGGCGTGGCAAAGGCACCGTAGGTCTTGTTGTAGCTGCTGAAGTTGGCGACGTAGAGAGCGAACAGCGCGGAGACGACAAGCCAGATGACCACGGCCAGAACACCGCCGGGCATCACTCGCCGGACTCGGCACTTGACGTTGGGGGCAGCCCAGTACAGCAGCATGACGATCAGAACGACCAGGAGCAGCATGACGGGCCACTTTGCGATGTTCCACACGGTCACCGCTGTGTCACCCAGCCCCAGGAACGACCCCATTTTCTTGGCCAGGGGGCCGGTGAAAATGACGCCGACCGCGGTAAGGGCCAGGAGGATCACCACCGCCGCGGTGATGCCGAGGCGGACCGGCAGCGTTTTCCAGACCGGTCGGCCCTCGCCGATGTCGTAGACGATGTTGGATGCCCGCATGAACGCGGCGACGTAGCCGGAGGCCGACCACAGCGCCAGGAGGATACCGATGATCAACGCGAGCAGGGCTTTGCCCTGGCTGCCTTTCAGTTGCTCCAGCATGGTGGTGAGGATGTCGCGCACGGACCCGGGCGCGCTGGAGAGGTTCTTGATCAGTGTGTCGATGGTGGAAGGGCCAAGCAGACCCAGAATGGACACCAGAGCCAGCAGGGCCGGGAAGATCGCCAGGACTCCGTAATAGGTCAGGGCAGCCGCCCAGTCCGTGAGGTTGTCCTCCTTGAACTCCCGAAGTGTGCGCTTCACTGCGCCCTTGGACGAACCATCTTCCGCGACACCTTTCCGGGAAGGAGGTTCGGCATTACCGCTGTCGCGACCCCTACCGTCGTCGGGCGGCCGACCCGCGCCACCACCGCTGGCGTTACGGCGCCCGTCACCGCCACCACCGTGGCCGGCGCCGCTGACCTCATGGTGTTCATGGTCCGGACCACCGGAGGGGGACATTGCCACATGGACTCCTTCGTCGAGCGCCAGCGATCGACGACAGCCAACGCGCACAGTCACACCTTGCTTGGCATGCGACCCCACTGCCTCCAGCAGATGCTCAGGCATGCTGCCCGCCGAAGCGGTTGAGGGGCCGCCTGCCCATCACACCCGTCGAGCCGTGTGCCGGCGACTGGATGGCGCCCATCTGGACCAGCCGACCCCGTTTTCCCGTTCGCGGTCCTGCAAGAGACCTGCTGGCCTCCGAGCCCGACGGCGAGCAGGAGCAACTCGCCATGACACCCCTCGTGCAGGTACTGCAGGCGGGCGAAGAAGCGTCAGGAGACGGCGTCCGGCCGGTCACGAAGGCAAGCGCACTCCACGATGGGGAGCGCGAGGTCGAGCGGCTCGGCAACCGTGGGTGAGGGCCTCTTCGAACTGTCGGTCGACGCGGAGCCGTTCGAGGGTGGCGGTGAAGAAGATTCTCTGACTAGAGTCAGAGAATGGATGCGATGCAGATCTCCCAGGTGCGGCGGTTCAACCGCACCGTCACCGAACGCGTGGGCGTGCTCCACGACCACTACCTCGGCAGCGACCGGCCCATCGGTGAGGCCCGGCTGCTGTGGGAGATCGGCGAGCAGGGGAAGGACGTACGGCGGCTGCGCAAGCGCCTCGGGCTCGACTCCGGGTATGTCAGTCGGCTGCTGCGCTCCCTGCAGTCCAAGGGCCTGGTGACGGTGGAGCCGCAGCCCCGGGACAGGCGGGTGCGCACTGTCCGCCTCACCGAGGCGGGCCACGCGGAGCGTGCCCTGCTCGACGGCCGCAGCGACGAGCTGGCCGGCTCCCTGCTGGAGCCGCTCAACACCGCCCAGCGCTCCCGGCTGGTGGCCGCCATGGCCGAGGTCGACCGGCTGCTGACCGCCGCGACGGTCACGCTGGATGCCGTCGACCCCGACCATCCCGACGGCGAGCTATGCCTGCGGTCCTACTTCACCGAGTTGCAGGTGCGCTTCGAGACCGGCTTCGATCCCGCGCGGAGTCTGCTGCCCGACGCGGGCGAACTCCGGCCGCCGCACGGGCTGTTCCTGGTTGCCCGGCTGCACGGCGAGCCCGTTGGCTGCGCCGGTCTGAAGCTACCGCCCGGCGCCCCGGCCGAGGTCAAGCGCATGTGGGTCGCACCCCACGCCCGAAGGCTCGGCCTCGCCCGCCGGTTCCTGACCGAGCTGGAGGCACAGGCTGCCCTGGAGGGCCACGACGTACTGCGGCTCGATACCAACAAAGCTCTCAGTGCCGCGATCGGCCTCTATCTCTCCTACGGCTTCCAGGAGGTCACCGCCTTCAACGACGAGCCGTACGCCCACCACTGGTTCGAGAAGCGGATCACCACAGCGTCGTCGGACTGAGGGTTCCGACGAACCCGCTGGGTTGTCCACGGTCCATCCATCTGGAACGAGCCGCCCTCGACCACCAGGTCCACCGTCAACGGACCCTTGCCGGGCAACCCCACCTGCCGGCACCGCCGGAGCGAGGGCTTCGACCGGGACGACTTCCACATCGACTTCGACGGTCGACAAGTCACCTGTCCCCAGGGCCAGGTCAGCAGGGGCCGGCACGACCCGCACCCGACCACCTCACGCACCGTCGCCCCGTTGATCCTGGCGCGGTTCGCCAAGGGCATTGCCGGCCCTACCGGTTCGTACCCGCTGCGCGTCGAGATCCCGGCGCAGCCGATGCCGACTCCGGCAAGCCTCTTGCTATTGCAAGTAATATGCAACAAGCTTGACGGGTCCTTACCGCCTGCTTGTGACGTGGAGCCTTGTCATGCCCCACCTGATGCCGGACACCGGACCACAGCGCGTCCTCGCGGCCTCGAACTTCGTCTATACCGTCGGCAGCGGCCTGTATCTGACCGCCGGGGTGCTGTATTTCACGGAGGCGGTTCACCTTCCGGCAGGCCAGGTGGGGCTCGGACTCGGCATCGCCGGTCTCGTCGCTCTGATCCTGGGCGTCGCGGTCGGTCATCTGGCGGACAGATACGGAGCACGCGGCGTCTACGCCACCACCCTTGTGGTCCAGGCTCTGGCCACGGCCGGCTTCGTGTGGGTGAACAGCTTCTGGCCGTTCGTTCTCGTGGTCACCGCGGCGGCCGGAGCCAAGGCGGCCGGAACAGCCGCACGCGCTCCGCTCATCAGGCACTACGGAGGCAACCGGCCGCAGGAGTTCCGCGCCTATCTCCGCGCGGTGACCAACGTCGGCATCTCCCTCGGTGCCGTGGGAGCGGGGTCAGTCGTTCAGGTGGGTACGCTCACCGCCTATCAGCTCATGGTCATCGGCAACGCGATCGCCTTCGTGGTCTCCGCGGCGCTCCTCATCTCCCTGCCGCCGGTCACGCCCCTCGCGACCACCGGCGGCCCTCGCCGGATCGCTCTCACAGACCGCCCCTACCTGCTGCTCACCGCACTCGACGGGATCATGGCCATCCAGTTCAAGGTGCTCACCGTAGCCATCCCGCTCTGGCTGGTCGGTGCCACTACCGCCCCGCACTGGCTCATTTCAGGCACCATGCTCACCGGCACCGTCATCGTCGTCGCGTTCCAGGTGCGAGCCAGCCGCAACGTCGATTCCCCCGCAGCCGGCGGAAACGCCTACCGCCGAGCAGGCATGGCCTTTCTCGTCTCCTGTGCACTGATCTCCCTGTCCGGCGGCATACCCGCATGGGCCGCCGCAGCGCTGCTCCTCACCGCAGTAGTGATCCACACCGTCGGCGAGCTGTGGCACTCCGCCGCCGGCTTCGAGGTGTCCTTCGCTCTCGCGCCACAGCACGCCACCGGCCAGTACCTCGGCGCATTCGGCCTGGGCGCCGGACTGGCCGAGGCCCTCGGACCGGCGCTGCTCATTTCGCTGTGCATCACCTGGGGCCGACCCGGGTGGTATGTCATGGCAGCACTGTTCGCCCTGACGGGTCTGGCAGCACCACCCGCTGTCCGCTGGGCACAACACCACCAGCGTGCCGGGCAGAGGCAGACTGCCTCCATGGAAAGGACACAAGCCGCCTGATCAGCCCGCCGAGGCGGTCCGGCACCCTGGCGGAACAGCATCCTGGCGCACTCAGGGACAACTCAGCCGGCCCTTCCCCCACCCGCAGTGCCTGTGTACCTCCACGGACCACGCCCGGGGCATGCACGTGGATGTGGGTGCGGCAACGCATCAGGGATCGGTGGCCACGGACAGGCTCACCGGCGTCGCCACTCCTCGGCCAGCAATTCGTAGGAACGCACCCGGTCGGCGTGGCCATGGGTGATGGTGGTGACGAGCAACTCATCTGCGCCAGTGGCTTCCTGGAGTTTTTCGAGCTGGTCGGCCACGCGCCCAGGACATCCGACGAACTGGGTGTCGACTCGGTCCGCGACCAGGTCCCGGTCCGCGTCGGTCCACAGGTGGGCTCCGGCCTGTTCGGGGGTGGGGTACTCGATGGCGCCCTCGGCGGTGCGGATGCTGCGGACCCAGGGACCGTAGCCGGTGGCGAGTTCGCGGGCGGCCTCGTCGTCCTCGGCGACGACGACATCGGCGGAAACGCTGACGTACGGCCTGTCGAGTACCTCGGACGGCTGGAACGCGGCGCGGTACCCCTCGGCCGCCTCCAGTACGGTGGCCGGGCTGACGTGGTAGTTCGCGGCGAAGCGCAGACCGTTGCGGCCTGCGACGTCGGCGCTCTGTCCGCCACTGCTGCCCAGGATCCACACCTGCACATCGGCGCCCTCGCCGGGGACGGCGTGCGCCTCGATGCCGTCCCCGGACCGGTACGTACCCCTCAGCAGCGCGAGGATGTCGTCGACCTGCTCGCCGTAGTCCTGTGGCCGGGCACCGGATTGATGCAGCAACTGTTGCTGGAGAGCGATCCGGGGTGAGCCGAGCAGGCGCTCGAAGGAGAACTTCGGCGGGATTCTCAGCCCGTTGGGGGCTCGTCCGTCCACGATGGGAATCGAGGTCGGCGAGGACTTCCCGGAGCGCCCGGCGGGACGTCCGCCTGAGCGGCCGAGCCCCAGGTCGAGCCGCCCGGGGTGCAGGGCGTCGATCAGGCCGAACTCCTCCACGGTGGACAGGGCGGTGCGATGGCCGAGCTGTACGGCCCCGGAGCCGAGCCTGATCGTCGAGGTCGCGGAGGCGGTCAGGGCCAGCATCACAGCCGGTGAAGTGCCTGCAACACCGGGGTTGAGGTGGTGTTCGGCGAACCAGTAGCGGGCGTAACCGAACCGCTCGGCCTGCCGGGCCAGGTCGATGGTGTTGCGCAGCGCCTCGGCAGCGGTGGAACCGGACGAGATCGGGACGAGATCGAGGACCCCGAGGGGGATGCGGGACACGGCCGGGTTTCTCCTCAGTGCTCGGCGGCAAGGGCAGCGGACACAGGTATGGACTGGTTCGTTCCCTCGACCGTGGTGTGTGCAGAGCCGTACTCGGCGAGCACCGGCCCCCAGGCCAACGACGGGTCGGGGATGTCCGGTCGCAGCACGGGGGCGATGTCGGACCGGAAGAGTTCGAGCGAATCACGGTGCCGGGCATCGGTGAGACCACCCGCGACTGCGGTGAACAGCCGGCTCCGGGAGGTGAGCGCTGCGACATGGCTGAGCACGACCGGCGGTGAGGAGGAGATGAACGGCCGCTCGTGCCGCTCCCCCACGCCGAAGCCGTCGAATCCCAACTCCTCGGCGTGCAAGGCGTTGTCGATGACTTCTCGGAAGCGCCCATCGGTCGGCTTCTGCACAGCGGTCACCGGGTGCGGGGCATGCACGATCAGGGTGACGGCCAGAAACTTCATGAAGCCACCCGCTGACCCGGCGCGTCGGCGTCGGGGTGGGCCAGGCCGAGGTGGTCGCGCAGGGTCGTGCCCTCGTACTCTGTACGGAACACGCCGCGCTCCTGCAGCAGCGGGACCACGGTGTCGGCGAAGACGTCCAGTCCGCCAGGGGTGATGTGCGGAGCAAGGATGAAGCCGTCACTGGCGTCGGCCTGTACGAAGGAGTTGATGGACTCGGCGACCGTGGCCGGGGAACCGATGAAAGCCTGACGATTGCCGGTCTCGATGACCAGGTCGCGGATCGACCACTTGTTGGCGGCCGCGCGCTCCCGCCATTCCCGGGCGATCGCCAGGGGGTCGCGGTACATACGCACCTGGGCGCGGCCGCGGGCGATGGTGTGCTCACCGAGGTCCGGTTCGATGTCGGGAGGCGGGCCGTCCGGGTCGTACGCGGACAGGTCGCGGTTCCAGACGAACTCCAGGTGCTTGATCGCGGTGGAGCCGCTGACCTGCTGGCGGCGCACCTCACGGGCTTCCTCCTGCGCCTCGGCGTCCGTGTCGCCGAGGACGAAGGTGGCGGCGGGCAGGATCAGCAACTGGTCGTGGGTGCGGCCGTGGCGGGCGAGGCGGCCCTTGACGTCCGTGTAGAACACCTGGCCTTCCCTGAGGGTGCTGTACCGACTGAAGATGGCGTCGGCGCCGGCGGCCGCGAACTCGCGTCCTTCGTCGGAGTCACCGGCCTGGAAGATCACCGGTCGGCCCTGCGGACTGCGCGGGACGTTGAACTGCCCCTCGATGTCGAAGTGTTGTCCCTTGTGCACAAAGGCTCCGGCCTGTGCGTCCCTGAGGAAGGTACCGGTCTGCTGGTCGGCGACGATCTCGTCACCACGCCACGAGTCGAACAGTTCGTTCGCGGTGGCCAGGAATTCCTTGGCGCGGGAGTAACGCTCCTCCTGCGGGAGGAAGCCGCCGCGGCGGAAGTTCTCTCCGGTGAAGGCATCCCATGAAGTGACAACGTTCCATGCTGCGCGCCCGCCCGAGAGATGATCGAGGCCGGCGAACTGGCGGGCCACCTCGTAGGGCTCGTTGAAGGTGGAGTTGATGGTGCCGGTCAGGCCGAGGTGTTCGGTGACGGCGGCGAGTGCGGACAGCACGGTGAAGGTGTCGGGGCGTCCCACCACGTCCAAGTCGTAGATCTGACCTCCTTGTTCGCGCAGCCGCAGCCCCTCGGCGAGGAACAGGAAGTCGAACTTTGCGCGTTCGGCGGTGCGCGCAAAGTGCGCGAAGGAGCTGAACTCGATGTGGCTGCCGGCCTCGGGGGCACTCCACACGGTGGTGTTGTTCACGCCGGGGAAGTGGGCCGCGAGATGTATCTGCTTGAGCGGCTTGCTCATGGTCGGTGTTCCCTCCGGCTCAGACGGATGCGTAGCGGTTGGCGGGGTGGGAGAGACCGAGCAGCCCGCGCAGGGTGTCGGCCTCGTAGACGCGCCGGAAGGCGTCGCGGCGCTGCAGTTCGGGCACCAGGCCGCGGGTGATCGCCTGGAGGTCGTGGCCGATCACGGCGGGGCGCAGCCTGAAACCGGACAGCCCGGCCCGCTGCCACTCCAGGAGCAGGTCCGCCAACTGCGCGGGGGTGCCGGTGAACACCTTCGCGTCACTGGTGTACTCATAGCCCGCGAGGCCGTCCAATCGGTCCCGGCGGGCCGCTGCCGCTGCGGGGTCGTCGTCGAGGAACACAACCAGTTCGCCGAAGACGTACAGGGGCTCCCCCGCACGCCCCGCCGTGGCCTGTTCGGCCCTGATCTCGTCGATGATGGCGCGGGCCTGGCCGGCGTCGTGCGGGGTGACGTACCCGATATCGGCCGAGCGTGCGATCAGCCGGTACGGAACGGTCTCGTGCCCCAGCGCGCTGACGACCGGCTGCCCCTGAGGTGGCCGGGGCGTGATGGAGGGACCCTTGACGCTGAAGTGCCGGCCCTCGAAGTCGATGTAGTGCAGCTTGTCGCGGTCGATGAAGCGGCCGGTGGCGACGTCCCGGATCTCCGAGTCGTCCTCCCAGCTGTCCCACAGACGGCGGACCACCTCGACGTAGTCGGCGGCCTCATCGAAGAGTTCGGTGATTGCGTCCTGGACTTCCGGTGCGTAGGCCTCTCCGAAGCGGATGCGCGGGATCGTACGGCGGCCGAAGTGAGCCGCCTCGTTCTGCCGCCCCGACACCTGGACCCGCAGGCCCGCGCGACCGGAACTGACATAGTCCAGTGTGGCGATCGCCTTGGAGATGTGGAACGGCTCCGTGTGGGTGGCGACCACGGTCGGTACGAGCCCGATGTGCCGGGTCAGCGGGGCCACGCGCGCGGCGATGAGCACCGCGTCCAGCCGCCCACGCACCTGGTCGGTACGCCCGTCGGGCTCTGTGAAGTGCGAGGACTGGAGCCCGAGCCCGTCCTCGATCGTCACGAAGTCGAGCAGACCCTGCTCGGCCTCGGTGATGATGTCGGACCAGTACGTCGCGGAGAACAGGTCCCGGGGCCGGGCCCCCGGCTCGCGCCAAGCGGCCGGGTGCCAGCCTGCGCCGTCGAGAGCGACGGCGAGGTGAAGCGCGGAGGATGAGGAAGAAGAGGACAGCGAAGAAGATGAGGACACGAAAGGGCGCCTTCCTGATTGACCGTATGTGATCGCCGAGCCTCGTCGGAAAGGTTCGGCGGCAGGGAACGGGTCAGGAACAACAGAGCGCGCCGGCCACACGCTGCAGGTCGATGTGGGTCCGGGAGTACAGGTGGAGACGCCGTCGCTGGGCAAGAACCCTGACAGGCAGGCAGGACACGGGTGGCATGACCGTCACCTCCGCCCTCCGTCTCGGCGGACCCGGGGGCCTCGCCCACTTCGCGCTTGCGGAACCCGGACGGGCTCCGCCTGGTCGTCATCTGGAGCACCCCGCCGCGCAGGAGGGTTGCCGGTCAGCAAGCCAGGGCTTGACGCTGACACTCATGACCGCCCCGAAGGCTACGCGGGGCACCTGCTCCGCGCAACGCCCGGAAATCATGGTCATGCTCACATCGCCACGACGCATAACAGCAGTGCTGCGCCATCTGTTCCATCCGACCGTACCGAGTGCGCGCCAACTGAAAGTTCGTACGGTGGCGCAGGATGGACGAGCGAGGTGCCCCCCACCGCGGTACAGGTCGTGGGGCCGGGTGCACGACCTGTACCGCGGTGGGGGCAGTCCGCGCCGCCCCGGACAGCGTGTCCACGGACGGCTCCAGCCGGCACGGCCCGTCCGGCAGACCTCACTCAGTCGGGCTGCTCCCCGGCCGTCGCGGCCTCCTTCGGTGCGTATGCCGCCGCCCAGTCCACGATCTGCACGGCCGCACCCGCGGACTCCAGGCCCTGGCAGTGTGCGTCGTGCCTACGGTCAATGCCGTCCAGGTCGAGGTGGGAGCCGAAGGCGGGGAGCGATGCCAGGCGCCGTGCGTAGGCCCACAGCCGCGGGTGGCCGGCGATGCGGTGCACTGCGGCAGCGTCCAGGTGGCGCCGGTGCACGGTGTCCAGTTGCAGCAGGGTCACCCACACCTGCACATCGGCCGTGGTCAGTTCACCGCCCAGCACGTACTCCTGGAAGGCGAGCAACTCCTCCAGCGAGTCCAGTGCGCTGATCAAGGTGGAGAGAGCGGTGTCACGTGTAGTGCCGTCGACGCCTGGCTGCCCGGCGCGCTGTGCGGCTTCGTTGATGTCCCGCTCGCAGAGGTGTCCGATGGTTTCGATCCCCTTTTCGGTGCCGAACGGCTGGAGTGAAGGGCCACGGCCGCGGAGGTGCCGAGCGAGGTCGTGGAGGATGTCGGGGGTATGCGTGCTGACGATCCGCCCCGTCCAGCCATCGCTGAGCACAGGCGCCGCAGCCGGTCCGGGGTGCTGGTGCGAACTGGCCTCGTACAGGGGGCGCAGCGCGGCGTGGCTCCCATCGGGACCGTCGGGCACCGACGGCAACAGCGTCACGGGGAGGATGTCGTCGAGGCAGAGCAGGCTGTGGGTGACGGCGATCTGCAAACAGTACGGGCAGGACAAGGTGAGGTGGAGCCGGTAGCGGTGCGGTGCGGCGTAGTAGCCGCTGCGTGTGTCACAGCCGATCCTTCCGCGGAAGGAGGGGGTGGCTGTCGAGGGTACGGCGAGCATGCGTCTCCCTGGGTCCTGGTTGCGGTACGCGGGTTGTGGGGGCAGGTCTGGTGCGTCGGATTCGGGCACGCAGACATGCGGAGGGCGTGGGGCGCGGCGACGTCGGCGCGCGACCATCCACAGAGGGAGGAGAAGTCGGATGGAGTGCGGGGGCGAGGCCGCTGCCTCCGCCTCAGCCGAGAGGACTTGCCGCGCTGCAGACGCGCAGCAGATCGATGTGGCGACGGGAAGTCAGCAACGGCAGCTGGAGCGCGCAGACCACACAGACCGTTTCCACCTCTGAACGCCCCATGGTCTCCTGCCCGTTCGCTCGCGCTCCACCCTGGAGTGTCGAACTGCTTGCGCACCTCGTCAAGAGTGCTCCTTGCCTCCACCCGTGCAGGGCCTGTGTCGCAAGGGGTATCGCCCGTCCTCGGCCGCCGCGCAGGCGACAGGCGGCGGAAGCGACCAGTGGGACAGCATCCTGCCCGCCTCCGCCGTGCTGGTGAAATGGCGGCTCGATGAGGACGCGCCGACGGGCTACTGGATACCGAACCTGCCGCCGACACCGTCGGAGTAATTGTCAAGAGTTGTGGATCCGCTGATCTGCGGTGGCGTTCGGCCCGCGGCCGACGATCAGTAGAGGAATGGTGGTTCGGGTAGTGCCGCGCCGTCCTGCACGGTCAGGTCAGCGCCCTGGGAACGTCCCATCAGCCAGGCCAGAAGTGAACTTTCCGGGCCGTGGACCACTGGTGCCGGCCGCGCGGTGCTGATGTCGTACCAGGTGTCGGTGGCGGCGGCGTGCAACCTCATGGCAGGGGCGTCGGCGCGTGCGCTGAACGACGCGACCACCCGGCCCAGCATCGCGTGGACGAAGTCGGCCGGCCACCGCGCAGGCGTGTACCCGGCGTCCAGATCGACGTGGTGGACCAGCACCTCGCACAGCCGGGAATCGGCGGCCCGTGCCGCGGGACGCTCCTGACCCCGCGTCCAGCGAACCGTCCGATTCCACGCCGCGGTCGTCATCCACCGGTACTCCGCCGCGAACTGGGCGGCACTGTCGCGCAGGTCGGCCACGAGTGCATTGGCGCCGCGACCCGCTCCCCTCTCGATCTGCTCCTCCCGGGCCGCCACGCTCGGATACTCCGGCGTCTCCACTCCGGTCCGGGCCCAGATCAGCAGATGGCGGCCGCCATCGGCGTTGCGGGCCAGATGGGTCAGGACATGCCCGCGTGACCAGTTCGGCAGCAGCGACGGGGCGCGCACGTCGGCGTCGGTGAACCGGGCTGCCGTCCGAAGGAGGTGCTCGGTCGCAGCATCGATCTGCTCGAGGACGGCCGCGGGGTCGAAGCCCGCGTCGGCATCGGTCGTCACGCTGCCACTGCCTCGGGCCGCTCGACCGACAGACCGCGTTCGAACCGGGCACCGGCGCGGACCAACGGGACCAGATGGGCGCCGTTGACGGCTCGCCGGCGAGCTTGCGCGGCCCCGCCACCACGCGTGACCGTCGCAGCTGCGGGCCCACGGCCGGCGACCTCACGCAGAGCCTTCCAGAACCCGAGTGCGTCGTCGCCGACGGCCATGACCGGGGCGCGCATGCGCCGGCGGGCGCAGTCGCGCAGCAGGCCGGCCCACGCCTCGGTCGACGCGCGGTAACCGTCGGCCATGGCCACCAGCTCCTTGGTGCCGTCGGCGCGCACGCCGAGCACGACCAGGACGGCGGCCTTGGCCTGTTCCAGGCCTATCAGCAGGTGGATGCCGTCGACCCAAATATAGACGTAGTGGGTCTGGGACAGGTCGCGGTCCTGGAACGCGGCGTGGTCGTCCTGCCGCTGAGCCGTCAGCCGGGTGACCGTGGCCGGGGACAGACCGGCGGAGCTGCCCAGAAACTGCTCCATCGCGGGCACGAAGTCACCGGATGACAGGCCGCGCAGGTGGAGCAGGGGCAGCACCTCGGCGATCTCCGGGGAATTGCGGCACTACGGCGGAAGGCTCGCCAAGGAGAACCGCCGTCGCTCTCCCGGCGTGTCGTCCACGCGCTTGTCATTCATTCAGGGTGCCCGGACCTCGGCCGATCCAGCCGAGGTGGTGACCTTGCGGGGCTGGCGGTGGCCATTGCGAACGACGAGACGAAGGCCGCGCTCGTCGCGCTCATCGGCCAACTCGGCGATTCAGGCATCGACTTCCGCCTCAAGGGCTGCGTCGAGCATCCGTCGTGCGCCCGCGCGGACGATGTCGTCGATCAGGGAGCCCTCTCGCGTGGAGGCGTCGCTATTCACGACGGTGAGCACGGACGTGCCTTCCCGACCGGCGCTCGTGACGCCGGCCTACTCGTTGACCATCACAGGATCAATCGGGAAGGAACGCCCTCCGCACGCCTTCCGGGGCTGATCCATAGGTCCTGAGCACTGCTCACTTGTGCGGCGGCCGCATAGGCCGAGGACCGATCAAGCCGGACGTTGCACCCAGGGAGCCAGACGTTCCCCGACTGCCAGATTCTCGCGCCAGTACCGGAAGACGGTTCCCTGGACGATGTCGAGCTGCCCGGCCGCGACCAGGCCGGAGGCGAGAATCGGCCCGCCCGCATCGGCCTCGAAGGCAATTAGTACGGGAGGCGTCTCACCGATCTGCCGGGTAATGAGTCGGACCTCGTCAGGGGTCGGCGTACGAAACACCGGGTCCCGGAAGGCGGCCGGGCACGTGACGAAGACCGGGTCGCTGAACACCAGCTCCAGTCCGTGGGCGTACGAGATGTCGTGCCCGGCGCCCAGACGCAACTGCCCGGGGTCCCAGGCGACAATGTCCCAGTCCCACCATGACCCTTCGGGAAGCTCAATCACGGCTCGTTGCCCACCCTGGAGCGCACCGTCAATCGGGAATCACCGAGCCAAGCTCACGCAGTCGCGGAAGGCAGACCTCCAGGCGAGCGTCCAGAGAGACGGCGTCCGTGCGAACCAGGCGATCATCCCGAAACGGAACCCCGCTCGCGACGAAGGTCCAGGGCTTCGTCGCATCGCGCATGCGCTCGGCGTCGACCTTGAACAACACCGTCACACCCTGCTCTGCCAACGACTCCATGACGCGCGCTACGTCCATCGCATCCCCACCCCCTGCCTGAAATCGAACGGCCAGAAGGCTACACCGGCCTCTCACGACCCCGGCTCGGCCGCTTGCCATACCGCTGCCGCGAGGGCAGCCGCGGCGGGAGCCCGCACCGCCGTCGGACAGCACGAATTGACTCCGTGGATCGTCAGCCCTAGAGCGTGTCTCCTTGTTCGTGAACTGGTGCCAACTGCACTGACTGGTCGAGAAGTCAGACGACGTGAGGGAACTGCTCGGATACGGTCGCTTTGGAGGTGGAAGCTCGTGTCCTGGCCGTCTGTGATCGTTCTTGCCCCGGTGGAGCAACGTCCGTTGCTTGAGGGGCTTATCCGTTCCTTTGATCTCGTGCCGGACGCTGCGACGGGTGACGAGCGGCTCCACTGGCACGGGTACTCGTACCACCTCGACCTCTCAGGCAGGATCCTGGCGGACTACGAGCCGGACGAGCTTGAGGAGGTGAGATCCCAGATCGGTGAGCCATATGGGGTCTATGTCTCGTGCGAGTCCATGGACGCGGCCCGAGCCTTCCTCCGTCGCGTTCTCGATGGGTTCGACGGTCTTATCGACACCAACCACTACGAAATCCTGCCGGCGCATGAGTTCCTCACGCTGTTGGACCATCACCCGGGATGGGACTGGCGTCGCCGACCAAGCGCGGACCTGCGGTAGTACGTCTTTCACCTGCGGGCCCAGATGAGGATGGAAGCGAGGTGAAGTGCGGCCTGGTAGGCGATGGCGAGCTTGTCCGTTCGCATGGCGAGGCCGCGCCACTGCTTCAGTCGGTTGATGCACCGTTCGACGGTATTCCGCTGCTTGTAAGCCTCGGCATCGAAAGCGGGTGGGCGGCCTCCGGCACGGCCTCGCCGCAGACGGTGGCGGACCTGGTCGGAGGGCTGAGGGATCACTGCGCGGATTCCGCGCCGGCGGAGATGCCATCGGATCGCGCGGGACGAGTACGCGCGGTCTGCCAGGACGGTGTCCGGCCGGGTCCGTGGTCTTCCCGGCCCGCCTCGCGAAATACGGATGCCGGCCATGACGGCCTCGAAGGCCGGCGCGTCACCTGCCTGGCCCGCAGTGACATGCAGAGCTAAGGGGCGAGCGTAACTGTCGCTGCCAAGGTGGACCTTCGTGCTCAGGCCGCCGCGGGAGCGTCCGAGCGCATGGTCCTCAGGTTCGGCTCGATCTGGAGCCCCTTTTTCCTGGCTCCGGCGGCGTGCTGGTGGGCTCGGCAGACGGTGGAGTCCACCGACACCGTCCAGCCGATGTCGTCAGCACCCGCGGCCGCTGCCAGAAGGGCGGCAAGGACCCGTGCCCAGGTGCCGTCAACGGCCCACCTGAGCAGCCGTTTATGAGCAGTCTGGAATGAGCCCAGCTCGTCCGGCAAGTCCCGCCAGGGCGAGCCGGTGCGGTACTTCCACGCGATGGCCTCCAGGGTTCGGCGGTGGTTGGCCCATCGCCGACCGCGGACCGGATCAGCCGGCATCAACGGCTCGATCCGGCCCCACATCGCATCAGTGATCACCCACCGGACAGACATATCTGATCAACCGGCGAGCAGATCAAGGAGACACGCTCTAGAGAGGTCGGCGCAGATGCTGCGGTTGGCTGGGCGCCGCCCTGATTCCGCACATCCCTTGACCCTCATTGGTCCAGCCCAATAGCGTCACGATGCCTTAAGGCAACACCCGTACCCCGTCACATAATTGACGGGCCGTCATGCCTTGGGAGGGCCAGTGGTTTCCCGACGTTCCTTCCTCACCGCGGCCGGCGCGACCGCCGCTGCCGCTACCGTCCTCTCCCCGCTGTCGCCGTTCGCCTCCAAGGCGACGGCAGCGGGCGTCTCGCTCCCGGTGTCGCTCCAGAACAACTCCGGCAGCAACACCGTGTACGCATACATCTCCGGTACGGACAGCAGTGGCTGGCCGGTGTTCGTCTCCGCGAACGGCACCCTGAACCGGTTACCGAACCCCTCGTCTGCGGTGACCCCGATCGCCGACTACTCCATCGCCCTGGGCGCTTCGGGCTCGGCAGCGACCAAGGTGACCCTGCCCGACTACATCATCGGCGGCCGGGTCTGGTTCTCGATCGGCCAGAAGCTCAAGTTCTTCGTCAACCCGGGCACGGTGCCCGGCGTGGTCCAGCCGGCGCTGGTCAGCTCCGACCCCAACTGGGCCACGAACTGGACGTTCTGCGAGTTCACCTTCAACAGCGCCAATCTCTACGCCAACATCTCCTACGTCGACATGGTCGCCCTGCCGGTCTCCATGTCCAGCACCGGCAGCGCCGGCAACCAGACGGTCAGCCCGCTGCCCAGCGGCGCTCTCGCGTCCATAGCCTCGGGTCTGAAGTCCCAGCACGCCAGGGACGGCGCACCCTGGGACAAGCTGGTGATCGACGACTCCTCCGGCGGAGTGCTGCGGGTGCTGTCGCCCTCGCACGCCCCGGTGGACTTCGGCAACTACTGGGACGACTACCTGAACCGCGTGTGGAGCCGGTACTCCTCCGCCCCGCTGACCGTGAACGGCCAGGGCAGCATCGGTTCGTACACCGGCACCGTCTCGGGTGGCGCCATCGTCTTCTCCGGCCTGAACACCAACGGCGTCCCGTTCACCAAGCCCAGCGCCGCCGACATCTTCGGCTGCGCCTCCGGGCCGCTCTACAACTCCGGCGCCGACGCGCGCGGCGCGATCGCGGCCCGACTGGCCGCCGCGCTCAACCGCAGCAGCCTGCTGGTCTCCGGCGGGAACAACCAACCCGACGGGGTGTCCGCGTCGCAGTACTACACGGACGCCATCACCAATCACTACGCCCGGCTCGTCCACCAGTACGCGAGCATCGGCTACGCCTTCCCGTACGACGACGTCGGCCCCACCGGCTCCGCCCCCGTCGATGGCCACATCCAGGACGGCGCCCCCACGTCGTGGACCATCTCCCTCGGGGCGGGCGCGAGTTCGGGCTCGGGAGGCTCGGGCACCGGCACCAGTGCCTACAGCACCATCCAGGCCGAGTCCTACTCGTCCCAGAGCGGCACCACGACGGAGAGCTGCTCCGACTCCGGCGGCGGCCAAGACGTCGGGTACATCGCCAATGGTGACTGGCTCAAGTTCTCCTCGTTGGACTTCGGTTCGGCCTCGCCGAACCAATTCCAGGCCCGGATCGCCTCGGGCGCCGCCTCGGGAGTGAGCGGCGCCATCCAGGTGCGCCTGGACAGCACCACCGGTACGAAGATCGCCGAGATCGACTTCGCCAACAACGGCGGCTGGCAAGCCTGGCAGACAGTCCCCGCCAACATCGTCGCCTCCGCAACCGGAGTGCACGACGTCTATCTGGTCTTCCCGGGCAGCAGTTCGGACTTCGTCAACGTCAACTGGTTCACCTTCATCCACTGACACAGTCCACCGGGCCGGTGGAACGCATCTGCGCGTTCCACCGGTCCACGGGCCCAGGACCCCGCAGGCGGGGACAGCGTAGGAGGGTCGGAGCTTACGCACTGGTGAACCCGCAGGTCAGTCGTCCTTCTTCACCGGATCCAGAATCGCCGCACACTCCACGCGATGCGTCATCGGAATCAGGTCACGGAAGGCGAGTGTCGTCATGAGACGACCCGTACCTGAGTCGTTCGGCCCGGTCCGGCACGGCGGGCGGGGGCTTCGAGCCGTGCCCCGCCCGCCGTGCCGGTCTCCGTCTCAGCTCAGTGGGAGCGTCCGGGCGGCAGCCGGAACGAATTCTCCACCGAAGGGAGTTGCACCGTGTACTGGCGCAGGTAGGTGTCCAGGAACGGCGAGCGGGCACCGGCCGTCGCGATGTCGTTCGCAGGGTCGTCCAGTGCCAGTGCGAGCCGGGCGTCCTTCACCTTGATCGTCTCGCCCGAGGGCGTGTCCCGCCACGAGCCCGTCTGGATGGATCCGATCTCCACGGCCAGGACGTGTCCGGCCGCCAGCGTCCAGTCAGTGGCCTTGAGGTCGACGGTCAGCCGGCCCGTATCCACCAGGGACACCTGCTCGTCGAACATGACGGCCTTGCCGTCCGGGGCGACGTCGTACAGCTTCACCATGACGTTGCCCTCGCCCTTCGCGGCCAGGGAGACCCGCGGGGTGCCGGTGACGCGGACCGCCCGGGTGACCGGTTCGGACCGGACGAAGAAACTGGACGTCACCTCGCCCGCGGCCTGAAGCCCGGCCGCGTCGGCGGCCAGCGTCTTCGGTGCGGCCGGGTCCAGGGAGGGGGCGTTCTCCAGGTCCCACTCGCCGGACGGCTGCGCGGAGGACCGCAGCGTCGGGCCGCCGCCCTCGGCCGCCACCCCGTTTGCCGACGCGCCCCCGTCGTCCACGTACGCACCGCTGCCGAGCGCGACGTTCACCGTCCGGGACTCTCCGGGCCAGGTGCGCTGGGCGCGCCAGGCGCCGGTGGAGTCCTCCACGGAGTAGACCGGGTACGAGACCGTGGGCCACTTGCCCTTGAGGTACTGGTCGTAGAAGGAGAGGGTCTCGTCGTACCACCCTTCGCGGCCCATGGCGAGGCGGCCGTCGGAGGTACGGTCGCCGCCGCGGACGTGTTCCCACTGGCCGAGCCAGCCTCGCTCGGGGCCCTTGTGGTTGTCGAGGTACTCCTCCATCTCCTCGGGCTTGGTGTTGTTCTCGATGAAGCCCTGGGTGACGAAGAGCGGGGTGTCGGTGCCCTTGGCCTTCCTTGCCAGGTCGCGGGCGGTCCAGTAGCGGCTCTGCTGATCAGTCGTCAGGTAGCCTGCGGCATTCTGGGTGAGGCACTCCGGATGGGTCTGCTCATAGGCAGCATTGGCCCGGTACCGGGCGTCGTCGTCCGCCAACGCATCCAGTGTGGCTATGGAGTTGTAGGCGTTGGCGGTACCGGTGACGTTGGGGCGGGGCACCCCGTTGGAGTAGATGTACTGGTACATGTCCCAGACCGGTTCCTGTGCGACGACCGCCTTCAGCGCACGCTGGTCGAGGTCGTTGCCGATGAGGCCGGTGGCAGCGTCGTAGGACTTTCCGTACATGCCGACGGCGCCGGTGGACCACGGCCGGTCCGCCGCCCAGTCGATGGCCGCCCGCACGTCCGCCTGTTCACCGGGGCCCGCCCAGTCGAGGCAGCCGGTGGATCCGCCGAAGCCGCGCAGGTCCACCATGACGAAGGCGTAACCGTGGGCGAACAGGTCCGTGCCCTCGATGAAGTCCTGGAAGCGGGACGAGGGACCGGTGTGGCTCCAGCCCTCGAGGTCGGTCTGCCCGGAGTGCCCGAAATAGGGGCCGACCGACAGGATGACGGGTACACGCGCACCCTTCGGCAGCCCTTCGGGCAGCAGGACGTCGGCGTGCAGTTCGGTGCCGGAGCGGTCCGACGAGGGGAAGTACTGCTGTGTCCAGACGGCGCCCTCGGGGACGCGGTCGTTCTCCTCGTGGGTGACGGGATCAAATGCAGCGGTGGCGCCGGCGACTGCGGCCGGCTCCGCCGCGACGGCGGGTGTGACGGGGCCGGCGAGGGCGCCGGTCAGGACGAGGGTGGTGACGAGGACCGAGGCAGCCAGGGCTGCCGCGCGACGTGCTCTCACATGCTCCTCCGGTGGGGTGGTGAGCGATGGTGCAGGTGGTGCCGATCACTGTCGGCCCCCGTCCCCGCCGAGGGTGCGTCACGGAGCGCGGCACACGTCCACAATCGGTCGCGGACACGTCAATGAGCCGACGGCGAGCGAGCCTATGATCACCGCGTTCAGGGATCAACGCCTCTGTGTGTACGTCTTGTTACCGATGCGCGAGCGAGCGGGCGCAGAACGGCGCCGCGGCGCGCACCGCGGAGCCGGGCCTGAGCCGAAACGGCGCTTGCTCGGCGGGCGGACCGAACGTGACCGCGCAGGCGCCTACTTGCCCTCCAGGTCCCCCGCCGGACCCTCCTGCGTGAGCGGGTAGTGGTCGGACAGCCGGCCGCCCTCATCGATCCGGCGGCAGGCAAGCTCCTGGTGGGCCGGCGCGTCCTCGGCCGGCGGAACCGCGTTCTCCTGCAGGACCGCGACGTTCGACATCCCTTTTCTGCTGGCCGCCGAGCGGTCCGGGTACCCCGATGAGTGCGCATGATGCACGCGCAACTCGTCCTGGTGTGCTGCCTAGTTGGCGCCGGTGGGTAATCGCCCCCACCACCGTCTCCCGTCGCCGGCACGCCTCGCCGGATTGTGATCGAAGTCTTGTCTACCGTGCGAGCCGTAGTGGATCATCGTGGCTCCAGGCGTAGCAGAAGGAGTCGCGGAGCGCGTATGCACTCATCCACAGTGGCGCACCTCCTGCTCGCCCGCGCCGAGGAGGAGCCGCAGCGGTGTGCACTCGAGGTCGCAGGGCGCGCGTCCCTGAGCTTCGCCCAGTGGCGGAACGGCGCGTGGCGGGTGGCCGCGGCACTCGGTGAGCTCGGTGTTCGCCCCGGTGAGCGAGTCGGGTTGTCGTTCGACGAGGCCGACTGGGACGGATTCGCGGTCGCCTACTTCGGCGTGCTGGCCGCGGGTGGGGTCGCGGTCCCGCTGTCCAACCGGATGTCAGCCGAGGCCACCGCACGGGTGCTGGCCCATTGCGGAGCGGTCGGGGTCGTGCACGGCGGTGAGCCACCGGCCGCCACATGGGCGGCGCACCTGGATGAGCTGGTCGGAGCCGAACCGGTGGCCGAACCGGTGCCGGTCCGTCCGGGCGACCCGGCTCAGATCCTCTACACCTCCGGCACCACGGGCACGCCCAAGGCCGTGCTCGCCTGCCACGCGAACCTCACGCACGGCTGGGCGGCCCGGCCGCGGCAACGGCCGCTGGCCCACTCCCACCACTTCCTGCACAGCTTCCCACTCGGAACGAATGCGGCGCAGACGATGCTGTTCAACGCACTGGGTGCAGCGCCGACGGCGGTGATGGTGCCTCGTTTCCGGCCGGACGGATTTCTCGCGCTGGTCGAACGTTACGCGGCGGCGACGGTCTTCCTCGTCCCCACCATGGCCGCGGAGTTGGTGGCCGGCACACACACGGGCGTGCCGGGCGTGCTCCTGGTCGGCTGCACCGGCGCGGCGCTTCCGCCGCCGGTCGCCGAGGCGCTCACCACGAAGTTCCCCGGCGCCACCGTGGTGAACTACTACACCTCGACCGAGGCGGCGCCGGCCCAGACCACGATGGTGTACGACCCGGCGCGGCCCACCTCGGTCGGGCGGCCGAGTGCCGGAGAGATCGAGATCCGCGACCCGGACGGCCGCCCGGTGCCCCCCGGCGTGGCGGGGGACGTGTGGCTCGCCGCCCCCACGACGACGCGCACGTACCTCGACGACCCGGGGGGTACCGCGGCCGTGTTCCGTGACGGCTGGACCCGGATGGGTGACGTCGGCCGTCTGGATGCCGACGGATACCTGCACCTGCTCGACCGGGAGAGCGACGTGGTGCAGGTGGGTGGCTTCAAAGTCACCACGATCGGCGTCGAGGCGGTGCTGTTCGCGCACCCGGACGTCGCCGACGCGGCGGTGCTCGGCGTGCCGCATCCCGTGCTCGGCGCGACGGTCGTCGCGGCGGTGGTGGCAAGGGAGGGAGCCCGGTTGGACGCTGGTGAGCTGCGAGCCCTCGTCCGGGCCCGGCTGACCGAGGCCGAGGTGCCCACCAAGATCGTCACGGTGTCGGAGCTGCCACGCAACGACGGTGGCAAGGTGCGCAAGCAGGATCTTCTGGAGGTGTTCACCGCGCCGGACACCACTCCCTTGCGCACCGCGGACGAGCGGGAGCTCGGTGCGCTCTGGGCGAAGGTGCTGTCGGTGCCGGAGGTCGCAGCGGACGCGAACTTCTTCGCGCTCGGCGGTGATTCGTTCCGCGCCGCCGAGTTGGCCGCCGCGGTCGCCGAGGCGTTCGGCGTGCAGGTGCCGACCACACTCGTCTTCGACGTTCCCGAGCTGGCCGGTCAAGCGGCGTGGCTGTCCGACGAACGCGGTGGGAGGTCGACCAGGTGATGCTGGGATCACAGACACAGCAGGGGATCTGGTTCACGGAGCGGGCATGCGAGGTCGGGTCGGCGTACCACATGCCGCTCGCGGTGCACCTCGACGGCGCAGTGGACATCGCCGCGTTGCGTGCCGCCGTGGACGCGGTGCTCGCCCGGCATCCGCTGTTGTGCCACGCCGTGGTGGACCGAGACGGGTTGCCGCACCTGGTTCCCGCGGTGACACCGCCCCCGCTGTCCGAGGTGGACGGCGACCCGGCCGACGTGCTCCGGCGGGAAACCCTGCGCCCGTTCGACGTGGCGACCGGCCCACTGTGCCGGTTCACGCTCGTGCGGCGCCCGGGCGGAGTGACGCTGATCGTCGTCGCACACCACATCGTGTTCGACGGCGGCTCCAAGGACGTGCTCCTTCACGACCTCGCCGCCGGCTACCGGGGCACGCTCGACAGCAAGCCGGTGCCGTTCGTGGCCGATGAGAACGATCGGCTCGCGTCGGCGCTGCCGGCGGCCAGGGAATTCTGGTCCGAGCACTGGCAGGGCCATGGCGATCTGGTGCTTCCGGGCTTGCGGCACGGCGCCGAAGCCCCGGCGGCAGACAGCGTGGCGGTCGACCTAGGAGACCGGCTCCCGCGTGCCGCGGCGGCGCTCGGCGTCACCACGTTCGAACTGCTGCTGGCCTCGTGGTTCGCGCTGTTGCACCGCTACGGCAACAACGACACGGTCGTCGGTGTCGACCTCGGCACCCGGACCGGGAGCAGCAGGATCGCGATCGGGCCGTTCGTGAACGAGCTGCCGGTCCGCATCGGACGTCACGGCACGTTCCGCGAACTGGCCACCGCGGTGCGGGCCCGGCTGCGGTCGACCTACCCGTTCCGTACCGTGCCGCTCGGCCGCGCGGTGCCGGGGCTCGGGCCGCGGCCATCCGTGGCGCCCACGTCGATCAGCTACCGCAGGCGCATGGACGATCCGGTGTTCGACGGTCTCACCACGACGGTCGACTGGGCACTCCCCTCCCACGCCGTCCGCGCCACCGTGCACCTGCAGATGGTTGACGATCCGGCCGGGCTCGTCGCGAACCTGCAGTACCGCACCGACCGTATCGACGACGTCGCGGCCGCCCGGCTCGCTGCGGATCTCGGCACGCTGCTCGCCGATGTCGTGGAGCGGCCGGACGGCCAGCTGTGCGCCGTGGACGCAACGGTGACGGCCACCGAGGGGCCGGTCCTGCCGGTGCCGGACGCCGCCGTCTGCGACCTGGTCACGGCCTGTGCGGCCGCCAGCCCGGACGCGGTCGCGGTGGTGGGACCGGACGGCGCACGCCTGACGTACGCCGAGCTGGACGCGTGGGCCGGGCGGATCGCCGCCGGCCTCCGCGACGCCGGCGTGCGGCCGGGCACGCCGGTCGGGTTGAGCCTGCGGCGAAGCCCTGCGATGGTCGCCGCAGTGCTCGGCGTGTGGCGGGCGGGCGCCGCGTACGTGCCGCTCGACCCGGACCACCCCGTCGAGCGGCGGTCGTTCATGTTGCGGGACAGCGGCGCGGTGCTGCTGCTCACCGAGCGCGGGTCCGACCCCGTCGCGGAAGTACCCGTGTGGTGCGTCGAGGACGCACCCGCCGACGCGACCGAACCGGTGCCGCAGGCCACCGCGGACGGGCTCGCCTACGTCATCTACACGTCCGGCTCCACCGGGCGTCCCAAGGGTGTCGCGGTGCCCCACCGTGCGCTCGTCAACGTGCTGCTCGCCGTCGGCGACATGCTCGGAGCCGCGCCCGATCACCGGTGGTTGGCGCAGACGTCGCTGTCGTTCGACATCAGCGGTCTCGAGCTGTTCCTTCCGCTCGTCACCGGCGGCCGGGTGGTGCTGGCCGGTGACGGCGCCGGTCGTGACGGTGCGCGGGTGGCCGAGTTGGTCGACCACGAGGGCGTGACCCATGTGCAGGCCACCCCTACCGGGTGGCGGGTGCTGCTGGACGCGGGCGTTCGGTGGCCTGGGGTGACGGGCCTGGTCGGCGGCGAGGCGCTGCCGCTGACACTCGCCCGCGAGCTTCGCCCGAGGCTACGGCGGCTGCTCAACATGTACGGGCCGACCGAGACCACGATCTGGTCCACCTGCTGGGACGTGCCGGCCGAGCCCGCGACCGTCTCCCTCGGGCTGCCGCTCGCCAACACCAGGGTCTCCGTACGCGACGACGGCGGTGTGCCCGTGCCCGACGGCGTGGTGGGTGAGCTGTGGATCGGTGGTCCCGGCGTGGCCGCCGGTTATCCGGGCCGCGACGACCTCACGGCGGAAGGCTTCCCTGATGGCCCCGACGGGCGTCACTACCGGACCGGCGACCTGGTCCGTCGGCGCGACGACGAGTTGGAGTTCGTCGGCCGGGCCGACACGCAGGTGAAGGTGCGTGGCCACCGCGTCGAGCTGGGCGAGGTCGAAGCCCGGCTGAACGAGTTCCCGACCATGCGTGCGGCTGCCGTAGTGCTGCGTGGTGACGACCTCGTCGGCTATGTCGAGGGCGTGGTGGACCCTGCGGTGCTCCGTACGCACCTCGCGCAGACGCTGCCCGACCACATGCTCCCGGCACGGTTCATACCCGTGTCCAAGTGGCCGATGACCGCCAACGGCAAGCTCGACCGGGCCGCACTCCCCGAGCCGTCACCGGCCGAACCGGCCCTGGTCACCACCGATGACGGGCTGCTCGCACAGATCGGGTCCATCTGGCGGGAGGTGCTCCGGGTGGACGTCGTCGGACCCGACGACGACGTGTTCGACCTCGGTGGTCACTCCCTCACGATCACGCAGATCGCGTCCCGCGTCCGCGACCGGCTCGGCGTCGACGTGCCGCTCGACCAGTACTACGACGCGCCGACCCTCGCGGAGATCACCGCCGTCGTGGCCGAGCTGCGCGGGGAGGGGGAATGCTGAGCCGAACCGACATGTCGGCGCCCGCATCTCCTGCCCAGCGCCGCATGTGGTTCCTCGACCAGTTGACCCCCGGCGACCCCGCTTACCACATGTTCCTGGCCGACCGGCTGCACGGACCGCTCGACGTCACCGCCCTGCACCACGCCGTCGACGCCGTGGCGGCGCGACACGAGACCCTCCGCACCCGTTTCCCCGCACCGGACGGGCACCCACGCCAGGAGGTCCTGCCCGCGGCGCCGGTACCGATCGAACATGTCGACCTGACCGGGCTGCCGTCGGCAGACCGGGAGGACCGGGCGAAGGAACTGGTCGCCGAGCGTACGAACGCTCCGTTCGACCTCGCCGCCGCACCGCCACTGCGGGTCACGTTGTTGCGGCTGGGCGACGAGGACCACGTGCTGTGCCTGGTGCTGCACCACATGATCGCCGACGGCTGGTCCCTGTACGTGTGGCGGCGCGAGCTGACCGCGCACTACGCGGCCCACCGGGACAGCACGACGCCTGACGTACCCGAGCTCTCCCTCCGGTACGCCGACGTCCCGCACGAGCAGGACGACGCCGAGTCCCTGGCCCACTGGGCCCAGCGGCTCGCCGGTGTGTCGCCGCTGGACCTGCCGACCGACCGTCCGCGCCCGTCCATGGTCGACAGTTCGGCCGGCGTCGTCACGTTCCACATGGACGAGCAGGTGGCGGCCGGGGTGTCCACGCTGGCACGCCGGTGCCGCGCGACACCGTTCATGGTGCTCTTCGCCGCATGCCACACCCTGCTCGCGCACCTCAGCGGGCAGCAGGACTTCTGCGTCGGCGTTCCGGTCGCCGCCCGCGACCGGGTGGAGCTCGAGCCGATGATCGGGCCCTTCGCCGGGATGCTTCCCCTTCGGCCGGACCTGTCCGGGGACCCGACCTTCGCCGAACTGGTCGTCCGGGTGCGGAAGGTGTCGCTCGGCGCGTTCAACCACGGCCAGGCGCCGCTGGAACAGCTGGTCGACGCACTGGGCCTGCCGCGCGACCTCAGCCGGAACCCGCTCTACCAGGCCGTGTTGGCGCTGCACACCACCGGCAGTGGCTACGGTGACGACACCGGGCTGCCCGGTGTCACCACCACGCCGTTCCCCCACGGATGCCACCGCGCCAAGGTGGACCTGGCTATCGAGATGTGGCCGCACCCGGACGGGCTCCACGCCGAACTGACCTACCGCACTTCCCTGTTCGACCAGGGCACCGCCGAGTGCATGGCCGACAGGTTCGTGGCGATGGTGTCCGCGGTGGTCGCCGCCCCGGACGCCCGGTTGTCGGCGCTGTGGCCGTCCCACGCGAATACCGAGCCGGACACCGAGGACGGGGTTACGGGCACGACCGTCGTCGACCTCGTGCGGGAACAGGCACGGCGGCGGCCCGACGCGACCGCTGTGCAGTGCGGCGACACCCGGATCGGCTACGCGGGACTCCTCGGGCTCGCCGAGCGGGTGGCGACCGGGCTGGCGGACGAGGGGGTCGCCAGGGGCGACGTGGTGGCGGTCCAGCTGACCCGGTCGGCGGAGACCGTGGGGGTGCTGCTCGGGATCATGCTGGCTGGTGCGGCGTACCTGCCGGTCGACCCCGGCTACCCAGCCGCACGCATCGACTACGTGCTGGCCGACTCCGGCGCACGCGTGGTGCTCACCGATGACTGGCTTCGGCAGCTCGGCGAGCGGCGGCTACCCGAACGGTCCGGACGGTCCGGAGAGTCCGGCGATACCGCGTACCTCATCTACACGTCCGGATCGACCGGGCAGCCCAAGGGAGTGGTGATCCCTCATCGTGCGCTGACCAACCTGCTGGTCGGCATGGGGCAGCTGCTGCGCACCGGTCCGAACGACGTGTGGCTCGCCGCCACGTCGCTGTCGTTCGACATCTCGGCACTGGAGCTGTTCCTCCCCCTGGTGAGCGGCGGCCGGGTCCTGGTGGTCGACCGCGGTACGGCCCGCGACGGCGGCGCGCTCGCCCGGCTGGTCCGCGCCCACGGCGTCACCCACGTCCAGGCGACCCCGTCCGGCTGGCGCACCATGCTCGACGGGGGCGTCGACGCGACGGGCGTCACCGCGCTCGTCGGCGGCGAGGCGTTGCCGCCGGCGCTCGCCGGCGAGCTGCGGGCCCGGGTCACCCGGCTGCTCAACGTGTACGGGCCCACCGAGACCACGATCTGGTCCACGGCATGGGACGTGCCGCAGGACCCCACGCGCGTGTCGATCGGCCTGCCCCTCCTCAACACGCGGGTACGCGTCGTGGACGGCGAGTTGCTGATCGGCGGTGCCGGCCTCGCGGTCGGCTACCACGCCCGGCCGGAGCTGACCGCGGAACGGTTCGTGTCCGATGCGGACGGCGCGCGGTGGTACCGCACGGGCGACCGGGTCCGGCGGCGGCCGGAGGGAGAGCTGGAGTTCCTCGGCCGGCTCGACGACCAGGTCAAGGTGCGCGGCCACCGCGTCGAGCCGGGCGAGATCGAGGCCGCGCTGGAGGCGCAGTCCTCGGTCCACCGGGCCGTGGTGGTGGTGCGCGGCGACCGCCTCGTCGCCTACGTCACCGGGTCCGCGACCGGAGTGCTCACGCGCGTCGCCGAGGTGCTGCCCGCGCACCTTGTGCCGGACACCGTGGTGGAGCTCGACGAGCTGCCGCTGACCCTCAACGGCAAGGTGGACCGCAAGGCTCTGCCCGCCCCCGGCCGAGTGGCGTCCCGCGGCGGCCCACCGCGTACCGCGGCCGAGCGACGGGTGGCGGCGGTGTTCGCCGAAGTGCTGGCGGTCGAGACCGTGGGCGTCGACGACGACTTCTTCGCACTCGGAGGCCACTCACTGCTCGCGACCAGGGTCGCCGCCCGGCTCGGCGCGATCCCGGTGCGCACCCTGTTCACACATCCGACTGTGGCCGCGCTCGCGGCCACGCTCACGGACCACGCCGCTACCGAGGGGCCACTGCCACGCGGCGACCGGCCGCCGCCGCTCTCTCCCGCGCAGGAACGTCTGTGGTTCCTGCACCAGCTCGATCCCGCCGACGCCTCGTACACCATGTACCTCGTCAGGCGGTTGCGCGGCCCGCTCGACGTCGCCGCGTTCGAGCGCGCCTGCACCCGACTCGTGGCCCGGCACGAGGTTCTGCGGACGCGCTTCCCCGACGACGACGGACGCCCTGTCGCCGTCGTGGAGCCACCGGTACCGGTGCGGGTCGAGCACCTCGAAGCGGCCGACGAGGAGGGGGCCCAGCGGTTCGTGGCAGAGCGGGTGAACGCCGCACTGGACCTGGCCGCGGCTCCACTCGTGCGATTCACGTTGATACGCGTCGACGCGCACGAGCACGTGTTGTGCATAGTGCTGCACCACATCGTCGCCGACGGCTGGTCGCTCACCACCATGCTGGCCGAACTGTCCACCCTGTACTCCGGCGGGCAGCTGCCGCCGCTACCCGTGCAGCACGGCGACGTCGCGCAGTGGCAGCGGGAACGGGACAACGGTGCGGAACTCGCGTACTGGCAGGCGCAGCTCGCCGAGCCCCCGGTGCTCGACCTTCCGGTCGACCGGCGGCCGAACGACACGCCCTTGCCAGGCGGGTTCCGGTCCCGACGCGTGCCGCTGGAGGTGACCGAGGCTCTGGAGCGCATGTCACGGGAGCGGGGCGTCACGCTGTTCATGACGCTCCTCGCCGCTTACCAGCTGTTCCTCGCGCGGCACACCGGGCAGCGTGAGGTGCTGGTCGGGTCGCCGACCGCCGGCCGTGAGCGGGTCGAACTCGAGCCGCTCATCGGCTATCTGAGCAACACGGTGGTGCTGCGTGGAACGCTGCGCGACGGCGACTCCTTCGCCGACTTGTTGCATCGGACGCGCGACACCGTGCTGGAGGCCATGGCTCACCAGGAGGTGCCGTTCGAGGAGCTGCTGACGACACTCAGGGTCCGGCGGGATCTCGACCGGACACCGCTCTTTCAGACCATGGCCGTCCTGCACAGCCAGGAGACCGACCAGGACGCGTTCGGTGACCTGCAGCTCGAACCGTTCGACTCCGGCTACCGGCAGGCGAAGTTCGATCTCATGCTGGAGGCGTGGCGGCGCCCCGACGGCTTGTTGCTGGCATTCGGCTACGACACCGGGAAGCTCGCCGAGGAGACGGTGGCCGCGTTGGCCGACCGGTTCGTCACGCTGCTGGAGGGCGTCGTCGCGACACCGGCGGCCCCGCTGACGGACCTGCCGGTGCTGACCATCGCCGATCACGAGCGCCTGACCGGTCTCGCCGGCACCGACGCCGCCGTGCCGACGGGTACGGTCCCGGGCCTCCTCGAAGTGTCAGCGCGGGCGCACATGGGCGCGACGGCCGTGGTGTGCGGCGACACGGAGATCTCTTACGCCGAGCTCGACAGGCGCGTCGAACGGCTCGCCGCGGCGCTGCAGCGGGACGGCGTGGTCCAGGGCTCCGTCGTCGCCGTGTCCCTGCCCAGATCCGTCGACGCGATCGTGGCGCTGCTCGCCGTATGGCGGGCGGGCGGCGCATACCTGCCGCTCGACCCCGAGCTCCCGCCCGCACGCATGATGCGGCTCGTCATGGACAGCGGCGCGGTGCTGGTGGTGGACGAGAAGTACCGACCGGCCGACTCGGACCGTCCGTGCGAGCCCGTCGAGCTCGGGCCGCGTGACGCCGCCTACGTCATCTACACCTCCGGCTCCACCGGCACACCGAAGGGGGTGGTGGTCGAGCACGGCGGCCTCGCCGCCCGGATCCGGTGGATGCGCGACGCCTACGGACTCTCCTGCGCCGACCGGGTCGTCCAGTTCGCGTCACTGAGCTTCGACACACATGCCGAGGAGATCTACCCGGCACTGGTGGCCGGCGCGGCCGTGGTGCTCCTGCCCGGGGGCGGTACTCGGCTGCCGGAGCTGCTGGCGCAGCGGCGCGACATCACACTCCTCGATCTGCCGACGGCCTACTTCCACCAGTTGGTCGACATGGTGGACGACGTGTCGTTGCCGGACGGGCTGCGGCTCGTGGTCATCGGCGGCGAGCAGGTGCGCGCGGGCGCCGTGGCACGGTGGCGGCAACGGTACGGCGACCGGGTCCGTCTGCTGAACACCTACGGGCCGACGGAGACCACGATCGTGGCCACAGCCGGCGAGCTCCGCGACGACGTCCACATCGGGCGGCCGATCGCAGGCACGACCGCGCGAGTGCTCGACGCGCACGGCCGGTCGGCGCCGCCCGGCGCGCCCGGCGAACTGGCCATCGGCGGCGCCGGGGTGGCGCGCGGCTATCTCGGCCGGCCGGCACTGACCGCCGAGCGCTTCGTCCCGGACCCGTGGGGGCCACCGGGAGGACGCCTGTACCGGACCGGAGATCGCGTGCGGTGGCGGCCGGACGGTCAGCTGGAGTTCCTCGGACGGCTCGACGGCCAGCTGAAGGTGCGCGGATTCCGCGTCGAGCCCGGTGAGGTCGAGACCGCGCTGCTGACCCATCCCGCCGTACGCGAGGCGACCGTCACCGTGGTCGGCGAGGCACTGGTCGCGTACGTGGTGACGGATGACGACACACTCGAACAGGCCGCGCTGCGCAGCTACGTCTCCGACTTCCTGCCCGCGTATCTGGTCCCGTCCGCGTTCGTGAACCTGCCGAGGCTGCCGCTGACCGCGAGCGGGAAGGTGGACCGGTCCCGCCTGCCTGCCCCGCGACCGGTCCGCGCCGGGCGGAGCGCACGGCCGGATACCGGCACCGAGCGTGCGATCGCCGCTGTCTGGGCCGAGTTGCTCGACATCGAACAGCCAGGCGTCGATGACGACTTCTTCGACCTCGGTGGCCATTCCCTGCTCGCCGTCCGGGCGGTGACCCGCATCGGCCGCGTGGTCGGCCGCCCGGTCGCGGTGATGGACCTGTTCCGGCACCCGACCGTACGGCGGCTCGCCGCGATGGTGGACCGCCCCGGCGAGGACGACCGCGGTGTTCTCCACACCCTGACCCCGGACCGCACCTCGCCGACGACGACCTACGTCTGCGTGCCCTACGGCGGCGGCAGCGCCATCGTGTACCAGCCGCTCGCGGACGCCCTGCCCGAGCACTGTGGGCTGTGGTCGGTCGCGACACCGGGCCACGACATCGGCCTCGCCGAGGACCGCCTGCCGTTCGACGAAGTGGCGGGCCGGTGCACGAGGGAGATCCTCGACAGGATCGGCGGCCCGCTCGTGCTGTACGGCCACTCCGGCGTCGGGGCAGCGCTCGCCGTGGAGATCGCCCGTCGGCTTGAAGCTGCCGGGAGGACCGTCGACGCCGTCTACATCGGTGCGGTGTTCCCGTTCGGACGACCGGGCACGAAGCGCTTCGCGCGCGTGACCCGCCTGGACGCATTGCGCGGCGACCGCACGTATGCCAACTGGCTCACGTCGATGGGCGTGGACATGCACGACCTCGAACCGGCGCAGGCCGAACGGATCGTCCGGAACATGCGGCGGGACACCGAAGCCGCCGAGGAGTACTTCACCGGCCTGTTCGCAGAGCCGGTGACACGGTTGTCCGCGCCGATCATCGCCGTGGCCGGTGACCGCGACCCCGCGACCGAGTACTACCAGGAGCGCTTCCGCGAGTGGCACCTCCTGACCGACGTCGCCGCCGTCGTCGTCCTCGACGAGGCCGGGCACTTCTTCCCGCGTTTCCGGGCCGGCGAGCTCGCCGAAATCGTGACGCGCACCCACGCGGCCGTGACAGCAGACGAACCGGCACCGGCCGGCGAGCACTGGCGGCTGCACGCCACCTCCCGGTCGGCGACACCGGTGACGCCGCCGGGCCCCCGGCCGAGCATGCGTCGGTTCCTGGCAGTCGCCGCCGGCCAGCTCTTCTCGATCACCGGCTCCGCGCTGACCCAGTTCGCGCTGCCGCTGTGGATCTACCAGACCACCGGCTCCCTGGCCCGGTTCGCGCTGTTCGCAGTGGTCGGCCTGGTGCCGGGCATGCTCGCGGCGCCGCTCGCGGGTGCCGTCGTGGACCGGACGTCCCGGCGCTCGGTGATGTTGTGGGGCGATGGCGCGGCGGGCAGCGTGCAGCTCCTGCTCGGTGTGCTGCTGTGGACGCACAACTTGGCGGTCTGGCATGTCTATCCGCTGCTGGCACTGCTGTCCGTCGCACTCGCGTTCCAACGGGTCGCGTACACCTCGGCGGTGCCACAGCTCGTGCCGAAGCGATACCTGGGGCATGCCAATGGAATCGTGCAACTCGCAGGCGGTACGGCACAGTTGGTCGTTCCGCTCGGGGCCGCCGGCCTCATGGCAGCGATCGGACTCCAAGGTGTGCTCGTGATCGACGTCGCGACGTACGCGTTCGCCGTCCTCGTGACGCTGGCGGTGCGCTTTCCCGACACGATGCCCTGGCAGCGGAGGGAACCGGTCCTCACGGAGATCGCGGCCGGATTCACTCACTCGTGGCGGCATTCCGGGTTCCGTCGGATGTTGCTGTTCTTCGCCTGCCTCAACGTGTTCCTGTCCCCGCTGTTCCTGATGACGTCACCGCTGGTGTTGTCGTTCGGCACGCTGTCCGACGTCGGGACGGTGTCGTTCGCCGGCGGGCTCGGCGTGGCGCTGGGCGGCGTCGTGATGACCGTGTGGGGAGGGCCCCGGCACCTGCGCATGCGAGCGGTGTTGCTGTGCACGTTCGCGCTGGCCGTCTGCGCTGCTGTGACCGGGGTGCGGCCGGACCTCGCAGTGATCGCCGTGGGGGCGTTCGGCATGGCGCTGTGGCTCACGCTGCTCAACGGGATCTACAACACCATCGTTCAGGTCAAGGTTCCGCAGCGGTTCCACGGCCGGGTGCTCGCGCTGAACACGCTGATCGCGTGGTCCACGCTGCCGATCGGCTTCGGGCTGGTCGCGCCGTACGGCGGTCGGCTGCTGGAGCCGCTGCTCGCCGACGGCGGTGCGCTCGCGTCGACGGTCGGCGCGATCGTCGGAACCGGGCCCGGCCGCGGGATCGGCTTGCTGTACCTGTTGCTCGGAGCCGCCATCGCCGTGGTCGCGGCTGTCGCCCTGCGTGGCCGACTGGCGCGGTTCGACGAGGAGGTGGCGGACGCCGCGCCGGACGATCTGGTCGGCCTCGAGCTACTCAGATCGCGTACTGACGCACCGCGGTGACCAGCGCGGCCTGCCGCAGGATGGCCTCGCCGGCCGGTGCGAAGTCCGCGCCGTCGAGGACTGTCCTGGCGAACTGCTCGGCGATCTTGACGAACGGACGGTCCGGTGGCAGCACCACCTCCCGCACGCCGTCCTCGCTCTCGATGCGTACCACCGGGGCCAGATCGTCGGGAGGGGTGAACGCCCGGCCCAGGCTGAGCCGGCCTCGGCTGCCCCACAACGAGTAGGTGTTGCGGTAGGCGTGCTCGAAGCCGAACGACAGCTCGGCGGTCACACCTCCCGGAGTGGACAGCAGCGCGCTGCCGGCAACGTCGACACCGTGGCGGGGATCGTGCCGCAGCACCGAGCCGGCGACGGTCAGCTCGGGCCCGAGGAACAGCTGTGCCGCCCTGATCGGGTACACCCCGACGTCCAGCAGCGCGCCGCCGCCGAGCTCGGAGCGGTACCGCACGTCCCGGTCGGGCCGGGGCGGCATGCCGAACGCACTGCTGAACGCCCTCGGTTCGCCGATCACGCCGTCCGCGACCATGGCACCGACGGCCGCGTGCTGGCTGTGGTGGAGGAACATGAAGCTCTCCATCAGCAGCAGCCCGGCGTTCCGCGCCTGCTCGACCAGGGACGCCGCCGTTGCGTGATCGGGGACGAGTGCTTTCTCCGACAGCACGTGCTTGCCCGCGGTGAGCGCCGCCCCGATCCACTGGGCGTGCAGCCCGGTAGGCAGGGGAATGTACACGGCGTCGATGTCGTCGCGGGCGAGGAGTCGCTCATAACCTGTCACGGGCACGAGGCCGAACTCCTCGGCCGTACGTACAGCCGTGACCGCATCCCTGCTGGCCACCGCGACCGGCTCGATGCTGGGTGCCGCCAGCAACGCGGGCAACATCCGCCTCCGAGCGATCGAGGCCGTACCGAGCACACCGAACCGCAGTCGCTTCATGACCGTCTTCCGCTCGCCAGAGCAAGGCCCGCGAGCAGGCTGCGTGCCTGCACGTTGAGGTAGTAGCTGTGCCGCAGCAGCCCGGTCAGCGCGGCCAGGTCGGTCCAGTGGAAGTCGGCCCCGACGTCCGACGGCACGGTGTCACCGGCGTCCACCACGAGATAACGGTTCTCGGCGTGCCAGAGTCGGCCGCCCTCCTCGGAGAGGACCGTGTCGTACCAGACCCGCCCCGGCTCGGCGGCGAGCGCCAGCGCGGGTTCCAGCAGGGGCTCGTCGTGGCCGGTGCCGGTCTGTACGGTCGGCCCCAGCTCCGCCACGTCACGGCAACCGATCTCCGGCCTGGCCCGTACGAGCAGTTGGGTGCGGCCGGCCGAGGTGGTGCGTGCGAGGAACGCGACCACGCCCGGAGCTCCGGGTGCGAGCAACGGCTGGGTCCACGCGGTCGCCTCCCGGTTGGGCGCCGTCACCGACACCGCGAGCACCGTGAACCCTGTTCCGTCCCTGCTGCGCAACTCCGTCGGGGTGCGCAGCCAGCCCGGCACGGTGTCCAGCCCGACGAGCGCCGTGGTCCGGTCGTGCCGTGCCTTCACCCCGGTGAACCAACTCAGCAGCGTGAGGTCGGCTTCGGGCGCGTGCCGGCCCAGCAGGCACGCGAGCACGGTGCGCGTGTCCATGTTCACCAGGTTCGGAACGGTGAGCAGGGCTCCGACCTCGGACAGCGGAACCCAGCGGAAGTCGTCGTGCACCGGCACGTCCTCATCCGTCTCCACGATCACGTTGCGGTTGCGCTTGCGGTGGAACCACGTGCCGTGCTCGGACTGAAGCGTGTCGACGAGCACCCGTCCTCGGCCCGGGTCTGCGAAGTACTCGAGGTAACGCACCGGCGCGCCGCGATGCACACGGGTGTAGTTGCTGCGGGTGGCCTGCACGGTCGGCGAGAGCTGCACGGTGTTGACGTTGCCCGGCTCCATCTTCGCCTGCAGCAAGCAGTGGGTCACCCCGTCGATCCGCTTGGCCAGAAGGCCGAGCACTCCTATCTCGGGTTGGTGCAGGACAGGCTGCGCGTCCGCGCCCGCGCGGGCGCCGCACACGGTGAAGAAGCGGCCGCTGCGGTGGCCGAGGTCACCGGTGCCCGCATCGAACCGCCAGTCGTCGAGCTCCGCGAACGGGACGCGCCGCACGGTGAACCGGTGGGCCCGGCACCGCCTGGCCCACCATTCGGCGAATCCCCCGTCGAGCACGGCCGACGTGTTCGCCGCCATGGGCACCGGGCTCACCACCCGCTCCCGGCCCCGACGGTGGTGTCGCCGTCCGCCGCAGCCACGATCAGCCCTTCCATTCGGTGCAGGAACGCCGGAAGCCGCTCGCGGGGCAGGGCCACGCCGTTCGCCAACAGGGAAAGGGTCACGGCGTCCCCGTCATCGGTGAGGGCGAGGTAGCGCGTCAGCCCGGGCAGCCGGAACGGCTCACCCCAGCGGAAGGTGCTCGCCACCGGGCTCGTGGCTGTGGCCGCTCGCGGCCGTGCGCTCGCCCGGAGGTCGTTGACCAGTACGGAAAGGTCGGGGCGGGTGCCGCGGTCCGCGGTGACCTCGGCGACGAGCGGCCGCACCGCCGCCGGGTCGTAGCGGCTGTGGCGGGCCGCTCGGCGGTAGTTCTCCCACGTTCGCGCCACCACCGCCTCGAACGTCTCACCCGACACCTCGACCGGCACGAACATGTCCATTGCGAACGGTGCCACGCAGGCCGTCTCGGCCGGTGTCATCCGGTTGTGGCTGATCGCCTTGAGCACGTGCCGCCCGGCGCCCAGTGTCACCGCGACCGCCGCCAGGTACACGACCGCCGCCGTGGTCCGGCAGCGTGCCGCCACCGCCCGCGCGGCCGGGTCGACGACGCCCGAGCGGAGCTCACCGAGCTGCCAAGCATCCGGGTCCGAGGTCGCGCCGGGTGGCTCGGCCGGCGCCGCCAGCAGCACCTCCCGCACGTGCGCCAGCGCATCCGCCTGCCGCGCGAGGCTGTCCGGCGCCGTCTCCGTCCCGGCCTGGTCCACCGGCTGCCTGGCCGTCGTCGCCCGGGTCCGCTCGGGAGCGCGCAGCAACGCGCTCAGGTCGTCGACGAGCAGGTTGGCCGCCCACGCGTCCACGGCCAGGTGGGACAGGCACAGGACCACGGAGCGCGGCCGGTCACGCCGGGACACCACGGCGACCCGGATCCCCCACTCGGTCGCGACGTCGAACGGTTCGGTGGCCAGTACGGAACGCGCCTCCGCGATGCTGCCGCACTCCCGCACCGCGAGCGTGCCCGCACCGTCCACCACCTGCTCCCGGGCGCCGCCGGGAAAACGCGTCCGCAGCGTCTCGTGCCGGCACACCAGGGCATGCACGGCGTCGCACACGACGTCGAGGTCCGTGCCGGGCGGCACCGGCACCAAGCGGTCGATGTTGTAGGTGTAGTCGGTGTCGGCGCTGCGCTGGGACAGGCTCTCGAGGACGATCCGCTGCCCGAGGGTGAGCGGGCCCCGTGCGGTGCGCAGGCCGTCGAAGGTCAGCAGAGTCATGGCAGCACCCGGAGGTAGGCCACCGTGGCGTCGTCGTGCCGCTTCACGCGGGGGTGACGCAGGCCGTCCGGGTCCGCGGCCTCCAGCTCGCGGACCGCCGCGACGAGACCGCCCGGGCCGCGCGAGGCGAGCCGAGCGAAGGCGTCCGGCCAGGTCCACTCTCCGCTGTCCACCGGCCACGACGCACCGTCGCTGCACACCACCGCCCGGCGCAACCCGGCGCTGGGAAACGTCGCCGCCGTGGCGCGATGGGCGACGTCCGGATCGGCGGCGGCCACCCAGAAGCCACCGGGCCGGTTGCACGCGGTCTCCCGCTCGGCAAGCAGCCCGGCCACGGCGGCCGCGTGCGCGGCGGTGCCGATACGATGCCCGGCCAGGCCCACCCCCACCAGGCCGGCCCGTGCCTCGGCATGCCGGTCGACGACCGCGTGCAGACCGTCCGCGCCCAGGTCGACCACGATCGCGACGTCTGCCAGCGACAACATCTCCACGCTGTCCGCGCCTATGCGCAGCACGCCGACCGCAGCCGACGGTGTGTCCGGATGGGCGAGGTCGCAGTCGCGGTGGCAGGCCGCCACCGCGGCGATGGCCGAGGCCAGCCCGTCAGCCAGCGGGACGTCGCCGCCGGCGACCGCCGCCAGCGTCGCGGACGCCAACTGCCGCGCGTACCAGGCGACACCGTGCCGGCACCCCCCGGCCGGCAGGCCGACGCCGTCCACGACGACCACCGTCGAAGGGCCGAGCGCGCCGTGATCTTCGCAGCCCTTGCCAGCACGGCCGGGCGCCGGTACGCAGGCAAGAGCCGCCTCGACGATCACGGGAGGATGTCCCGCAGTGACGAACGGTCCCGGCGCAGCGTCTCGTCCTCGATGAGGTCGACCTCGATCCGGCCGCCGGCAAGGACCGGACCGGCGAGCACGATCCGCTCCGGCTCACCGCCGAGCACAGCGATGTGCTCACCGTCGTCCGCGCCGACCCGTACGACGAGACCGAGTTCGGGATCCGCGTACGCGGCCCGCACCCGGTCCGGTCGCAGTCCCGCGTCGGCGAGGAGCCGCTCGTGGGCCGCAGTGACCGGCCGGGCCGGCAATCCTTCGGTGAACGCGGGGCCGGTACGTTGCAGGATCGCGAGCTTCGCGACGCGGCGGTGCACCGGGGAGTCGCATTCGTCGAGGAATCGGGTGAGCACCTCGGTCTGCGCGACGTCCTTGTCGAACAGTGACGAGTAGCTGGTCGCCCGCACCCGGTAGACGTAGCTCGCCTCGGCCGGCTTGGACACCGTCGCACCGGCCGCCACCAGCCGCAGCCACAGATCCCAGTCCTCGCCGAAGCGGGTCCGTCGGTAGCCGCTGATCTCCTCGTACAGCTTCCTCGGGTACATCGCGCCGACGAGCACGTAGTTGGTGCACAGGAGTTGGGCGAGCTGGTCGCCGGGCAGCGGGAATCGCGCCTTGGAGTAGTCGGCCTGCTGCCATGGTCCCTGCCCGGTCCACGTCAGCGGGCGGGGGCTGACCAGCCCCGGGCAGCGGATGTACGCGTCACGCATCACCTCGACGTGGTGCGGCGCGAACATGTCGTCCGCGTCGAGCTGCATGACGAGATCCGTGGTGAGCTCCGCGATCCCGGCCCGCCGACCGCCCCAGATCCCCGTCCGCCGCTCGGTTCGGATCACCCGCAGCGGCAGGACCGACTCCCAACGGCAGGCGTGTGCCGCGGTGTTGTCGTCGGAGTAGTCGTCGACCACCACGACCTCGTCGAGCGGCACGGTCTGCGTGGCGATCGACCCGAGTGCCTGGTCGAGAAACTCGACGGAGTTCATTGCGGGGACGACGACACCCACGCGGACGGTCACCGGCCCAGCACCTCGGCCACGGGCAGGTAGCGGTCCAGCACGTCCCGGTAGTACTCGGGGCCGAAGCCGTAGCCGGCCACCTCGGGTACCAGCACGTGCAGCCGGTCGATGCTGATCTCGGCCTCGTCCGGCACGTCCACGACCGTCGTGGCCGGCTGCAGACCGAGCCGTTCGGCGATGTGCGCAACCAGGCACTCGACCGGAACGGCCGTCCCGGAGGCCACATTCACCACCTCGCTCACCACGCCCTTCGCCAGCAGGGCATCGACGATCGCGGCGACGTGTGCGACGTCCACCAGATCTCGACGGGCACCCCGCCAGACCCCGACCCGACCGGTGCGGATCTGGGAGACCAACGCGGGCACAACTTGATGCGATGGCTGGTCCGGCCCCACCGGGTACGCGAGCCGCAGGATCAGGTGATCCACGCCGCTTGCCCGGACAACCGCCTCCATGGCGACTTTGTGCCGCCCGTACGCGGAGCACGGGAACACCGGACCCGACTCGAGGAGGAACGGCCCCGGACGCCCGTAGAGCCCGACCGACGACGTCGACAGGTAGACCAACCGGCTGCCGTCGGCACGGCACTCCGCCACAGTGGCGTACAACCGCTCCGCGTCGCGCGCGAAGGCATCGGCGTCACTGACGCCGCCACCGGACGGCCCGGCAGCGTAGATCGTGACCCCCGGATGCCGACCCAGCCGGCCGCCCAAGTTCCGGGCAAGGAACCCTGAACCAATGATCCTCATCCCGGAAAGATATCTACCGGCAAGAGTGCGAACAAGTGTCCGCCCACCCCCTGAGGTGAACTTGACGGACGTCCACCGGGCACGCCCGCCCGAGTTCGAGCGACTTGAGCATGCCGCCGAACAGGGGGCTCTCCCGGGGGCTGGATCGAGGCCAAGTGTCGCCGCGGCGACGTCTGCCGATTCCGGCGGGTCAGCGCCTTCGCGGCGTTCTCGCCGCAATGGTTCAGGCTACGAGCAGGCGGAGGCCGAGCTCTGCCGCGTCGAGGGCGACGAGGTCGCGGTTGCGCTCGGCCCACCGGCCTGAGGAAAGGTCGTCGCGGAGTCTGTTCACCGCCCTCTCCTCGGCCTCCGGCCCGACTCTGGTCCATACCGATACCGCGCGGCGCACCTGTTCGTCCAGATACGCCTCGGGCCGGCGCCAGTGGGCCTCGAAGAAGCCGTCGGCGCAGTCCCACGGGATGAGCACCAGCTGCGCGTGGCCCCCGATCGCGCGGGTCAGATCGGCCAGTGAAGGCCAGTCGGTGAGAAGGTCAGCGAATTCAGGCAGGTAGTCACGGGTGAGCCAGAACCGCTCACGCCAGCCGGTGGCACTGGCGTCGTACGTGAACACCACCACACGGCGGGCCACGCGCCGCATCTCGCGCAGCCCGGCGATCGGGTCCGGCCAGTGATGAACGGTGCTGACCGCCATCGCGGCGTCGAAGGACTGGTCCTCGAAGGGGAGGCTCCCCGCACTGGCGGCCACGCACGGCGCCGCGCCCGCGGGACGCTGTGCCCGCATGACCGCCGACGGTTCCACCGCCGTGACGTCGCGGTCGGGGGGCTCGTAGGAGCCGGTGCCGGCCCCGACGTTCAGTACCGTCCGTGCGTCCCCGAGCGCATCCCAGATCCTCGCGGCGATCCGCGGCTCGGTGCGCCGCGTCGCCGGGTAAGCGGACCCGATGACTTCGTACAACTGTGCACCGAACACCTTGAGTTGTTCCTCCGGCGTCGTCCTGATCCCCATTGCCCGTGCCTCCATTTCCCTGTCGATCGCCGTCACCATGGCGGCTGCGCGGTCACGCTGTTCCAGCAGCAGCCCGCGCAGCCGGTACAGGTGTGCGACCGCGTCGGTGGACCGGTCGTCGACGAGATCCGCGATCTCGCGCAATCCGAAGCCCAGTCGCCGGTAGGCGAGCACCTCCCGCAGTCGCTCCACGTCGCCCGCCGAGTAGGCCCGGTACCCGGCCGGGGTCCGCGCGGACGGCTGCACGAGGCCGATCCCGTCATAGTGATGCAGCGTGCGGACGCTCACGCCGGCCAGCTCGGCCACACGTCCCACGGTCAGGTGCTCTTCCACACCCCCGACAATGCGGCATGACGCCACGTGAGGGTCAAGCGCTGCGCTCCTGGTACCGCGCGTGGTTCCACCACCGCGCCGGGCCGGGCCGCCGGCTCCAGGCTGTCGAGTGGTCAGGAGGGCCGAGGCCGGCCGGCCTTGCGCCTCTGTGGGCCCGGGGGCAGCCGAGCGGGTCAGGCGATGTCGACAACGGTGCGCAGGGCCTCACCGGTGTGCATCTGGCGGATCGCCTCGTTGATGTCCGTCAGCGGGACGTGGTGCGTGATCATCGACTCCAGGTCGATGCGGCCGGCGCGCCACAGGTCGATGATCGTGGCGTACGTGCGGCGGATGTCGTCGCCGCCGTGGAAGGAGGGCAGGATGGCCTTCTCGTTGAGGACCAGCTCGGCCATGCTGATGTCGGCCGTGTCCGTGCGCGAGCCGGCCCCGACGAGGCAGACCGTGCCGCCGAGGCGGGTGGCGTCGTACGCGGCGCGCAGCGTGCCGGCCTTGCCGACGGCCTCGAAGGCGTAGTCGAAGCCGAAGCCTCCGGTGACGCGCTTGGTCACCTCGGTCAACTCGTCGGGGCGACAGCCTCCGTGGCGCCGAACTTCAGCGCCCACTCACGGCGGTTGGGCGTCGGGTCCACGGCGATGATCTGCGCCGCGCCCGCCACCTTGGCGCCCTGCAGGATACTGATGCCGACGCCACCGAGACCGATCACGACGACCGACGAACCCGGCTTCACCTTGGCGGTGTTGAGGGCCGCGCCGACACCGGTGGTGACACCGCAGCCGATGAGGGCGGCTATGTCGAACGGCACGTCGTCGGGGATCGGGATCGCCGCGTAAGCCATCTTCACCCGGACCCTGCCGGGGCCGAAGGACACCGGCTGCAGCCGGTGCTCAGGCCCTCGGGGATGCCTCCGCCGGTGAGGAGTCTGGCGCCCTCCTCGCCGGCTGTACCGTCGTCCTCAAGCCTTCTCCGGAAACGCCTCTTGCGTCCTCGACCGCAGGGCCGTCACGGCTGCTCGGTACGAGAACTTGGCCGTCGCCGTCACCTCCGACGACCCTGCGCGATGACACCGACGGATGCGCTGCACAACGCGCACGGCTTCCACAGCCTCGAAAGCATCCGGCATCCGGGGCTTCCAGAGCCCGGCGCTGTTCCTGGCCGGCCGCGAGCGAGCGGCATGAGTCGCAATGGCGTACTCCGCTGGAGTGGTAGCCCCCGCGGGAGTGGGAACACGGCGTAGCCGAGCCAGGTGACGTGGAGAGCGGGGCGGAGAGGGGACGGTTAGCCTGAGCTGACCAGGAGCCCAGCAACGTCAGGGGTTACACGTGGCAAGGCTGGGAGCGTGGAAGTGGGTGGGGAAGCGGGGCCGCCTGCTGCCGGCCGTCCTACTTCTCATTGCCGTATTGATTGACTTCAGCACGCCCCGCACCGTCAGCGCTGCCGCCCTCTACGCGGCCGCGATCTTGTCGGCCGCTCCACTGCTGTCTCTGCGGGGCACCGTTCTCACCGGGGTGTTCGCGCTCCTCATCGACTGGATGATGTTCCGGTATTCCGGCTATCGCCGGAGTGCGATCGCCGTCAGCGAGCTGATCATGGTCGCGACAGTGACCGTGATCGCGGGCTTCCTCAATCGCGTCCTGAAAGCGGCGCCGACGGAGCCCGGACACGAGGGGCGGCCGGCGCGCCGTGGTCGTGCGATGACGCCGGGAGGCCCATCGCACGTCTGTGCACGAGCACCAGCCGCACGACGGGGCCGCCCCTGTTGCGCCGTCAAAGGCGGGCCCGGCCTGCTGACCTAGGCAAGGGCGCTGGAACTCAGGTCACGGCGGCGTCTTGCTTGTCGAAGTGGCCGCCGACCTCGGCCACCTCACCCGCCTCATCAAGAGAAAGAAGATCCAGTACCGGCCTCACTCGGTCGACAGCCGCCGCCCGCCCACCGGCCTCAACGCAATGAGATATCCGGACATCACAAGTTCACCCGAGCATCGGGTGAACAACTGATTGGACGCCGGCATTATAACGGGGGTTATTTATCGACAACCTCCTCGGCCGTAAGAGGTGACGCTGTCGTATATACGCCATCGCCGCATGAGGCATCGTCCAACTTGATACCCATTTCAGTGGCTGCCTCCCGTTTCGCGGGATTGGTATTCATTCGGACCTGCGAGTGCAGCGCGCGCAATACAAGCCTTGCTCACAAGGGTTGCCCGCTGTACGCTCCATCCACTCGAGATCCAAAAGGATCAGCCACCATTGCCTCGTCCGAAAATAATCGATGCCGAGACAATGTGACCGCGAAGAGGATTGTCCAGAATGCGCATTCTGTCACGTGTTGCTGTAGCAACCGCATCCTTACTGTCGTTGGTGGGGCTCACCTCCACGCCCGCCGGCGCTGCTGGCCACGATACGTATATTGCCTATGCCGAAGGCTTCGCCAACTACAGCTGCTACAACGAATACGGTAACCAATCCGGGGGCGCTGTAGGTTTTCTCTCGTACGGTGAGCACCTATCGGTCAGCGACACGTGCAAGGACGGAAAGTCGACCGTCGGCGTCGTGAACGTCGGGAGCTCTTTCTACTATTACTGGAACCATGGCGGCGCCGGCACCACCCGGTCGGTAGACCTCTCGTTCGACGAGAATCTGTACGTTGCGATTCAAGGCTGCCTCGGCGACTGGGAGGGCACGCCCACCGGGGGGCTCGCCAGGGACACCTGCGGCTCGGTCACATTTGCCACGGCCTGAGTGGATCCGCATCATTCAGGACTGATTTACGTAGTCCTTGTCGGCACATGTGTGGCCCTGCGGTGCATCAATCCGAGGTCCGCGCCGCACGTGCCCCGGCCTGAAGACCGGCGAAGGCAACGACGAGCCGAGGGGCGTCCGGCAGGTGCAGGACGCCCCTCGGCTCTGCGCGTCCGGGAAGGCGCGCGAGACCAGGACTGCGAGGCGATCGACGACGACACCAGCAAGCGGCCGTCGAGGGCAGTGGCGCCGCCTTCGCCCTGCCGATCGAGGACGACGTGCGCTACGACGAAGTCACCGACCGGACGGCGATGAACAAGTCCGGGTTGAGGTTCACACTCCGCCAGCTGGTTCACGGCGCCGTGAAGGACATCCACAGGATGCGTTGCGGAGGCAAAGTTTCCGTTTCGTTCGGGTGATTTTCCGTGATTTTCCCTGTGCCTGTTTCGCGCGCCTCTCGGTGCATTGCGGATACTTATCGAGAGTTGTTGTTCTGTTTCTCCGGTGTTTAGATGAGGGCATGACGAGAGTACGGGGTGCGGTCGGTACCGTCCTGGTGGCGGGATTTGCGGTGCTGGCCACCGCCTGCGGGGGCGGTGAAAGCCATGGCGAAGCCGGTGATGCCCGGAACGCCGGCGGCACCCAGAAAGCGGTGCGGGTATCCGCGGGGACGAATCTGAAGTCCGTCATGAAGGACACGGCTGACGCCGGGAAGGGGTTCTCCCTCAAGGATGCCACGAGCCTCGGACGGTACATTTACTTCGCCGCAGCCGACCGGTATGTCCTGTGCTTCAAGAAAGACGTTCCGCGCATGAAGGCCGTGGATCTCTACGCCGTCCCGGTCGGGGAGAGATGTCCGGCCAGGATCGGCGCCCGAGTCCCTGCGCCCAAGGTCCCCCGCCTCAGCGGAAAGCAGGTCGAGAAATCCCTCTTGGCCGCATTGGTGGCTGGATACAACCCAAAACATGTCAAGGTGGTCAACGTGGCTGACCCCACCAAGGTGATTGATCCGGAGCCGACAGCCAAGTGGCAGGTGTGCGCGCAGGAACCACAGGCGGGAACGGCGTTCGACGCGTCGGACGAGGTGCGGGTGCGGGTGGCGGTGGACTGTCCGTAGAGGGCGTCCGGAAAGGGCTGCCAGCAGGCAACTTCTACGGCTGGGGTGGGCGCGCTGCCTACCCGACACTCACGTCGACCTAGTGAGGCCGGTGCTGGATCTCCTTCAGCTTGGCCCGACGTCGCACCGGGAGACCGGCCGCGCACAAGGCGTGGGCCCATGCCATCGCGGAGTACGAGCACCTCGTGATGATGGACAGGACCGACCCCTCCACCTGGCCGCCGTCCTCGGCACCAGCCAATGCGCCGCGATCCGCTGTGCCAACGCCGCAAAGGCATTCCTCAAGTCCTCACTCGAACAGGGCCGATAGCGCCGCCCCACCCTTGCGTCCGCTTCCTATGCGACCTGTCGCGGTGAAGATTGGCCCCGTCGAAGGTTGGTGAGGGCCGGCTCCTCTCATCGAAGGTGAAGGGGCCTGCCGGGGCCGTATCGTTCGGAATGGAAAGACGGCAGGGCCCTTACCCGCTTGCGGCGGCCCCGGCCCTAGTCCAGTACCGCATTCAAGGTGCGGTGACCGATTCCGGCCATCAGCGGGTTGTCGGCAGAGTGCGTCAGGAAGACCAGGGCCAGGGCCAGGGCCCATCCCCGTGCCCGCGTCCAAGTGCTGTAGTCGGCGCGGCCGTACGCCCGCCGAAACCCCTCGCGCTGCGAAGCGGGCAGAGCCATCCAAGCCACGGCCAGGTCAGTGGCGGGGTCTCCGGCGGTGATGTCGCCGAAGTCAATCACGGCTGCGACCCGGCCATGGTCGACCAGGATGTTCGCAGGGTGCAGGTCGCCGTGCAGCCACACCGGCGGGCCGTTCCACTCGGGTGCGGCGGTGGCGCTCTCCCATACCCGCATCGCGGCGGCCCGTGCGGCCGGATCGTCGAGATGAGGCAGTTGGGCCATCACACCGGCGGCCCGGCCGGCGAGCGGGATGCCACGCAGGTGATTGACCGGGGCGTCTGCCGGCGCCGGCACGTGCAGGGCCCTGAGGAATCCGCCGAGGGCGAGCGCCGCCTCCCCCGGATCGGCCGGCGGTGTGCGGGCCGCGGTCTCCCCGGGCAGGAACGGCACCACGCTCCAGGTCCACGGATATCCGCGGCCTGGTAGACCGGTGCGCACCGGCGCCGGAACGGGCAGCGGCAGGTGGCCGGCAAGACCGGGCAGCCAGCGCTGTTCATTCACCACGAGTCCGGCGGCCAGGCTACGCCGAGGGAGGCGCACCAGATAGTCGTCGCCGAGCCGGCAGACCATGTTGTCCCACCCGTTGGCCAGAACCTTGATGGCGAGTCCCGCGAGGTCGTGGTGCTGGTCGCTCAGCAACTGGCGGACCAATTCCGGGGAGACCGGCACCTCGGCAGCCGGCATGCCTTTGACACTCACCGCGCAATCCTAGGCCCCGCCTCGCCGGAACGGCCTTCGTGAACGCGTACGACGACGAGATGGAGGCGGCTGCCCCCTACCTGCGGTACCTGGCACTCAGCGGCTGCGGTCCGTCGACCGTATGCAGCTACGGGTACGGCTCTGCTCCGGTGGTTCCGGCTGCTGTGGCTGCTGGGGGCCTGGGAGTAGGCGGCCAAGGCCGAAGTCGCAATGCCGGCAGGATCGCTGCGGACGGCCTCGAATCCGCAGCGTCAACGGACACGGTCAGGTGGACGAAGCGGGCACGCCGTCGCGGGGCGAGACAGCCTGACGGACCCGGCGCGGGAGTGATCGGCCCCTGTCACACCGGGCGACCCGCCGGATCATGCATCAGGCGAACGAGCGGCTGGGCACGAACTGGACCCTGCACGACGACTTCCGTCAGGCGCCTCCTGCCTGCGCTTTCGCTTGTCTGAGCACGTCGTATCCGATAAAGGTGAACATGTTCATGCCCGGGACGAGCGGCTGTGGTTCGCCGGTGAAGCGGTGCACACCGACGCCGAGGCCCGCATCCCGATCCGACAGCCACTGCAGCTCGAACCCCCGTACCTTGAACCACTCACAGATCAGCGGCACCCGGTCGGGAGCGGCACGATGACGGGTCCAGATGACGGTGCCGCCGGTCCGGCACAGTTGGGCGCACGAGTCGATCGTGCGCTCGATGTCCTCGTCGGCGATGTTGCCGAACACTCCGCAGACCAGCACGAGGTCAGCCGGCACCATGCCGCGGTACTGATCCGTGAGCGAGGCATCCGCCGTCACCACTTCCACGTGGTCCAGGCCGGCCGATCGGGCCATCTCCTCAGCGAACGCGGTGTTCCGCTGGTCCAACTCGACCAGACGCGCGCGTACATCATCGCGGCGGGGATGGTCGGCCAGCACCTCCAGCAGATCACGCCCCTGGCCGGCACACAGGCTGATCACCCGCAGAGGGCCGGACGGGAAACCCGCCAGGGCGGCACGGATCTGCGTCTGAACCGCCTCCAATCGCCGTGCCATCCACGAGCTGGGGTGATCGTATTGGTCATGCCAGGTCCGCCAGTCCATAGTGGGAACCCTAGGGTGACGGCACTCGCCGGGCGACTCAATTCGGATCACTTTGCGGAGATCGCCACACGCGTGTCCACCAGGGTCGCGAAGGGGGCCCTCGCCGAACCACCACGTCATTCGCCACACGAACACCTACGCGCACAGCGAGTGCGGACATAAGCAACTTCTTCGCCACCAAACCGGTCAGCAGCGACCTGCCCGTGCACATCGGCGCCGGCCTGCTGGGCCACCTCGCATCCAGACCACCCGCGGCTACGCCGCCGTCTCAGGATGTGAAGCGAGTTCGAAGAGCACTCTGACCGCCGCGACGTCGAGCTCGGCTCCTGCGGACGCCTCTACGGCACCCCTGCCAACACGAACACGCCTGCTTCTCCGAACTTTGGGGCCGTGCCGTCCCAAAGCCTCTGATCTGCAGCTCTCTGAAACCGAATTGGTGATGCCAGGGGAATCACAGCGAGATGTTCCGGAGAGCGAGAGCCGCTCCGCCTGCCGCCTCAGTACTGTGGCTTCGCATGACCGACACCGAGATCGAGATCACCGCAGACCTGGTCCGCGACCTGCTGCAGGAGCAACATCCAGACCTTGCGGAGCTGGCCATCCGCGAGGTGGCGGGCGGCTGGGGCAACCAGATGTGGCGCCTCGGGGACGAGCTGGCCGTGCGCATGCAGCGCATGGACCCCACCCCGGAGCTCCAGCTCAAGGAGCGGCGGTGGCTACCCGTGCTGGCCCCGCGCCTGCCTCTCCCGGTGCCGACCCCGGTGCGGTTCGGCGAACCGTCCGAGCGCTTCCCCAAACACTGGACCGTGATGACGTGGGTTCCCGGCGAGCCGCTGGACCACGGCTCGATCAGCCGCGGCGCCCACGCGGCCGACACGCTGGCATGCTTCCTCCAGGCGCTCCATGTGGAGGCGCCCGCCGAGGCGCCGATCACTACGGACCGCGGTGACCATCCCAGGAACTGCACGGACGGCTTCGAGAACTTCTTCCAGGCCGTTGCCCCCAACGACATCGCTGCCGACGTCCGGGCCGTCTGGGACGACGCCGTTGCGGCCCACGCGTGGGAGGGCCCGCCGATGTGGGTACACGGCGACCTCCATCCCGCGAACGTCGTCGTCTCGGACGGAACGCTCTCGGGCATCGTCGACTTCGGTGGCATGTTCGCCGGCGATCCGGCCTGGGACCTCGCCGCCGCATGGGTGCTGCTGCCCGCGGGCATGGCCGCACGGTTCTTCGACGTGTACGCGCATGCAGACGAGGCGGCGATCCGGCGCGCCCGCGGGCTGGCCGCCATGAAGAGCCTCTTCCTGATGCTCATGGGGCAGAACGGAGATCGGGGCCTTCCCGGCGGCAAGTCGAACTGGGGACCTGCAGGCCGGGCGGCACTTGATCGTGTTCTGAAGGGCCTTTGATGCAGGGAGATCCGAAGGCGCGTGCACAAGTGCCGATGGACACCTTCCGCTTCTCGAGGTGGGCCAGGAAGGCGTCCCACTCCTCCTCCGTCGGGATCCGGTACTCCTCGCTGGGACGGAAGGCCCGCCGACGACCCATGAACGCCCGGTGGGCCTCGATTGTCTCGGCAGGGTAGACCGCCGTGTACCCGATCGTGGTGTCAATGTTCTGTGACCGCAGATCACCTGGACAATGTGCGGGGGAAGTCCGTTCATGATGGCGTCGGTGACGAAGACTCTTCGGAAGTCGTGAGGAGAAAAGGACAGCGCTTCACCGTCAGCGTCGGCCGGCCCGGTGGCGGCCAGCGCATTGATCAGCAGTTCGCGGATCGCGGTCGGCGTGAAAGCGCGGCGCTCCGAGCCGATGCCGCGCTGGAACAGCAGCGCATCGGCGGGTTCCAGACCTTCTCACGGACGTCATAGGCGGCCACCAGCGGAACCGAACCACTGAGGCCACGCAGCCGGCTGATGATGGCGCTGAGGACGTCGGCGAGTTCTGGGCTGACCAGCAGGAACCGCTCGGTGTCGGCCGGGCCTCCAGACGGGTCGCTCGGTCCCAGGAGACGTCCACAGCCTGCAGGAACCGCCACCACCGCAACAGATCCATCCCGTAGGAGCGAACCGTAGACGGCGCTTTCCCGGCGGCCAGTTCCAGAGTGCGCCGACCAACAAGTCGCCGACCCAGACCTCGTATGCGGCCCTCTCCCCCACACGTCCCTCCCCCGCCCCTTGCCCAGACAGTAACCGTCCGGATGGACCTCTGGTCCTGGCCGGTCGGCGTCTCACGGCTCGTCCGCACCGCGGTTCCGACCCGCGATGCCCTTGCCCTGCTGGACCGGGCGGCCAACATCCTTGACGTCGGTGCTGAACACGGAGAAGGCCGTGGTCCCGGAGAGGCTGGTCGAGGAGGAGGCGCGGGTTCGGCGCGCTTCGCGGAAACCGGCAGGCACCCCCGGGGCGGGTCATGAGACGGTGTGGTTCGGACCAGCAGAGGGGGAGAATGGGGCTGACCTACGGCTACGACATCTACCTGCCTCCCCGGAACGTCGCCAGGGCGCTGACCAATCTGGCCGAGCTGGCGCCACCGCCCCGTGGCAAGCCGTCGCTCGAGCTCAGAGTTGGTATCCGGTCCCCGCTTTCCAGATCGGCGAACCCTTATGGCGACTTGGCCCGACCCCGACCGGTGAGCACCGGTGCACCCTGACGCGGCACAACGATCGCCTTGACTGCCGAGCTGTCTGTGTACGGCGAGGGGCCCTCGCAATCATCACCCGTGCGTCGACACCCGTGCGCATGCCGTCCACCACGATGTCCGGCGGACCGTGTTCCACCGGTGGGCCCCTTCGTCGTGTCTGCTGCCGTGCACTGTTCGTCAGCCGGGGCCGAGGCGCTGGTATGCGCCCCGGCCCTTCGGTCACTTCTCGGTCAGAGCGTGGGCAGCTCGCTGCGGACCGTGCGGGCTGCGGTGACCAGGTTCTGCAGAGACGCCTTGGTCTCGGGCCAGCCGCGGGTCTTCAGGCCGCAGTCGGGGTTGACCCACAGTCGTTCGGCGGGAATGGCCTTCAGTCCCTTGCGGAGCAGGGCGGCGGCCTCGTCGGCATCGGGCACGCGTGGGGAGTGAATGTCGTACACGCCGGGGCCCGCTTCGCGCGGGTACCCGTGCGCGGCGAGTTCGCGGGCGACCTGCATGTGGGAGCGGGCCGCTTCCAGGCTGATGACATCGGCGTCGAGGTTGTCGATGGCCTGGACGATGTCGCCGAACTCGGCATAGCACATGTGGGTGTGGACCTGGGTGTCCGGCCGCACGCCGCTGGTGGTGAGACGGAAGGACTCGGTGGCCCAGGCCAGGTACGCGGCGTGGTCCGCCGTGCGCAGGGGCAGGGTTTCGCGCAGGGCCGGTTCGTCGACCTGGATGACCGAAGTGCCCGCTGATTCCAGGTCGTTGGCCTCGTCGCGCAGGGCGAGGGCGACCTGCCGGGCGGTGTCGCCGAGTGGCTGGTCGTCGCGGACGAAGGACCAGGCGAGCATGGTGACGGGTCCGGTCAGCATGCCCTTGACCGGACGGTCGGTGAGCGACTGGGCGTATGAGGTCCAGCGGACCGTCATCGGTTCGGTGCGCGAGATGTCGCCGGCCAGGACAGGCGGGCGGACATAGCGGGTGCCGTAGGACTGGACCCAGCCGTGCTGGGTGGCGAGGTAGCCCGTGAGCTGCTCGGCGAAGTACTGGACCATGTCGTTGCGTTCGGGCTCACCGTGCACCAGGACGTCGATGCCGGTCTTCTCCTGGAAGGAGATGACCTCGCCGATTTCGGCCTTGATCCGCTCTTCGTATCCGGCCGTGTCGATCCGGCCCGCGCGCAGGTCGGCGCGGGCCGTGCGCAGTGCACTGGTCTGCGGGAAGGAGCCGATGGTGGTGGTCGGCAGCAACGGCAGTTTGAGGTGGGCACGCTGGGCGGCGGCCCGCTCGGTGTACGGCTGGGAGCGGCGGCTGTCGGTGTCGGTGACAGTGGCGGTCCTGGCCCGAACCGCGGGTACGTGGGTGATCGGGGAATTCGTGCGGGAGGCGAGGTCGGCGCGGTTGGCGGCGATCTCGGCGATGACCGCGCCGGTGCCCTGAGACAGGCCCTTCGCCAGCGTGACGACCTCGGTGGTCTTCTGCTTGGCGAAGGCGAGCCAGCGAAGGATCTGAGGGTCGATGTCCCGCTCCGGCGCCGTGTCCAGGGGGATGTGCAGCAGGGAGCAGGAGGCGGCCACATCGACCCGGTCGGCGAGCCCCAGGAGAGTGGCAAGAGTGGCCAGCGACTGCTCGTAGTCGTTGATCCAGATGTTGCGGCCGCTGACGACCCCCGCGACGAGCCGCTTGCCGGGCAGACCGCCGACGGCGGCGAGGTCTTCGAGGTTCGCGGCGCCGGCACCGGTGAAGTCCCTTGCCAGGCCCTCGACCGGGGCCTTCGCCAGGACGGGGAGCGCCTCGCCGAGCCGGTCGAAGTAGGAGGCGACGAGCAGCTTGGGGCGGTCGGCCAGGCTGCCGAGTTCACGGTAGGCGCGGGCGACGGCGTTCAGCTCGGCCGGGGAGCGGTCCTGGACCAACGCGGGCTCGTCGAGCTGCACCCACTCCGCGCCGGCGGCACTCAGATCGGCGAGTACCTCTGCGTACACCGGCAGCAACCGGTCGAGCAGGGTGAGTGGTTCGAAGCCGGCCGCCACCCCGGGGGCGGGCTTGGCCAGCAGGAGATACGTGACAGGGCCGACGAGCACCGGCCGGGCCGTGTGTCCGAGCGCCAGCGCTTCCTTCAGCTCGGTGGCCTGCTTGGCGGAGTCGGCGGCGAAGACAGTGTCCGGACCGAGCTCGGGGACAAGGTAGTGGTAATTGGTGTCGAACCACTTGGTCATCTCAAGGGGAGCTACGTCCTGGGTGCCGCGGGCCATCGCGAAGTACCCGTCGAGCGTGTCGGATTCGACGGCCTTGCGGTGCCTCTGCGGGATTGCGCCGACCATGACGCTGGTGTCCAGAACGTGGTCGTAGTACGAGAAGTCGCCGGTGGGTACCTCGTGGACACCGGCATCCGCCAGTTGCTTCCAGTTCGACCGGCGTAGGTCGGCCGCCGTTTCCCGCAGGGCGTCGGCCGTGACACGGCCCTTCCAGTAACCCTCGATGGCCTTCTTCAGTTCCCGGTTCGGGCCTTGGCGGGGGTATCCGTACACGGTGGCGCGTGCTGCCGCGGCCACGGTCTTGTTGTCACGGAAATCTCCTTCGCGAGATGACTCCTTGAGATCCCGGAGACGGGACACGGACGCGAAGGGATGACGAACCGGACGGATCCCGCGCACGTGTTCGGTGCGGTCTCTCCGTCTGGTACGTACGCCGACCCGCCCACGAGGTCACCGGGATGTCCGTACGCGATCGGTCGCGTACGGGCAACGGGCAGGTCTTCGGACTCGCGGGCACATCTGCCGAGGCAGATTCCTACTGACCGTCGCTTCCCAGATCCGACCGGATCCAGTGCGTATGACGGCGGTCGTTCCCACTCACCGCTGCGGGGCAGTCCCGGATTCCCACCGGGTTCCCTCTTACGAAGCATCCCGTCTGGCGGACGGGGCGAACCAGTTGCACGCGGCAGCCTACGGGGCCGAGCAGGGAAGCATCGGGTCACGTCCATCATTCGGATGACGAGGTGAGATGCGCCAGGCCTTTCCGGGAGTGGCGGACCTGCGTGACGCCGACCTGAGCACGGCTTTCCTGGGAGGTGGTTTCCTCGGGTGCGTCCTGCTCAGTGGAGCGGGCCGGAGCGGCGTGCACCTCGGAGGCGCAGACAGATGCGTTGTCCACCAGCGCCGACAGGTCTTACCGGTTCGTCGCCACTCGTGGTCCGAATGGCTGAGGGCGCGATGCGGAGTCGTTGCAGGAGGCAGGCCCCTGAGTCCGCAGCGGCCGCACCGAACCGCCCTTCTGAGCCTCCGGCCTTCCGAGATGAAGGTGCCCCCTCATCGACGTGGGGCTGCTCCAGCCGTAGATCGCTTCCCTGCTGGACGCGGCCCAACGGTCGGTCCGCGCCGCCCTCAAGGCGCTGCGCGACAGCAGGGGCGGTCGACCACCGCCACGCGCGCTCCCAAATGCCGATCTACGGCTGGAGTACCAGTACTCCAGCCGTAGATCGTGATCACATGCGAAGGCGGCGCCAACAGCTCCTGTGCCGAAACTGTTCCGGCACAGGAAGTTGCCGGCCTCAGGTGCCACACGGCCAAGGAGTGCGGCCGGGATGCCGTGACCCGCAGGCGGCGGGCTCAAGCGGTGGCCGATATCAGCGTCGGCCGGCCGCCCAGTGCAGCGGAGAAGGCGTCCGTGACCTGGGCCAGGGCGTGGGCGGACGCCGGTGCGAAGGTCGGTGCGCCGTCATCGCCGACGGTGATGTCCTTGTCGAGCGTGAACCAGCCTTGCACGATGTGCGCGGCACCCATGGAGCTGAGCACCGGGCGCAGTGCGTAGTCGATGGCCAGGACGTGCGCCGTGCTCCCGCCGGTGGCCAGCGGCAGCACCGTCTTGCCGGCCAGGGCGTACTGCGGGAGCAGGTCGAGCAGCGACTTCAGCAGACCCGAGTAGGCGGCCTTGTAGACGGGTGTACCGATCACCACGCCCTCCGCCTCCTCGAACAGGGCCGCGGCACGGGCGATGGCCGGGTTCCGGACGTCGGCGCCGAGCAGCGCATCGGCGGGCAGGGTGCGGACCGCCAACGAGGTCACCTCGTGACCCTGCTGCCGGAGCCGGTCGTCCAGGTGGCACAGGAGTCGCGCTGTACGGGAGGTGGCGGAGGGGCTTCCGGAGACGGACAGGATGGTGGCCATGCGTGGACCTTCCGGGATCGGGTTTCAAGCGGATTCATAAGTGCCTGATGGACAGGGGGAGTTGGGCGGTGCCTCCTTCGGGCCTCACAGCGCCGGTGGGCGACCTGACGCGACGGACCGTGGCAACCGACGCAAGGGCGCGGGAGCCGTGCAGCGCGCGGGGGTCACCAGGCGCTCGCTGCCACCGAGACCGCCGGTACCAGATCCGTCCGCAGCGCCTCCAGGAACGTGACGATCTCAGCGGCCACCGAGCGGTGCTGCAGGTCGTTCAGGACATCGTGATGAGCGTCGCGGACCACCGACAGCCGGGCACAGGCCAACGACTTCGCCACCCGGGCAAGCGCGTCGCGGTCCGCCAGCGGATCGGCGCCGCCGGTCAGGAGTAGTGCTGGTACCCGGATGTCACTCTCGTACGCCGCCGCGAGGATCCCGTCCGGAACCGCGTTGTCGAGCGACCCTCTCCGCACCTGGGGGTCGTCGGCGAGCGTCACTCGGTGGGCGGGACAGGAGGTGCGGACGTCGAGTTCGTGGTCCCATGGGCCGGACACGGTGGCGGTTCGGCCGGGGAGCCCCGCGAGGACGACGGCATCCGGCTGCCGGGCCGCCGGGATCTGCGCTCGGCCGAGGAGCGCGGCGATCGCGACGGCTCCAATGTCCGCTCCGACCAGGACGACGGGGCGGACCACACCGTCGTCGGCCGCGGCGCCGTCGACGGCGTCGGCGAGTTCTGCGCCGAAGCGGATCAGGGAAGCGGTGACGTCGTCGGCGTCGATGTCCGGGGCGTCGGTGACACGGACACGATAGGCGTCGGCGGCGAGCCGTCTGCCGAGCCGGGTATATGTCGCCCGGGTCTCCCCCCGTCCGGGCACCACGATGATCGTGCCCCGGGTGCGCAGGCCCTCGGGGCCGTGGTGGTCGGTGTAGTCGGTCATCTCAGACTCCTGCGGAATCGGACTCGGGCACGAATGCGGACCCGGGCTTGAGCGTGGGCTTCCAGCCCAGGGCGGGCGCCACCTCGGTCGCGATGAGCTCGAGAGCGCGGATCGCGGCGTCGTGGTCGGGGATGGCGGGGTTGAACTGGGTGATCAGGTCCGTCGCGACGGGCAGGACCTTCTCCTGCCGAAGCGCCTCGACGATCTCCTCGGGGGAGCCGTAGAAACTGTGGAAACGTCGTAGCGCCTCGTCGGCGTCCACGCCTTCGGGGAATGCGCCGCTCTGCGCCATGCGCAGTGCCGCCCGGTGGACGTCGCCGCCGATCTGGCGGAGCGCCGTGCGCCTGTCCTTCGCCGGGAACACGAACCGGGACAGCCCGATACGCGGGCGTCGCGGCTGCTCCCAGGCGGCGAGGTACGCGTCCGCCCATGGGCGTTGGACCTCGTCGGTCGGGGCGTCGAATCCGTACGCGGCCCGGTTGAGCAGCAGGTTCGAGCCGCCTCCGGCGGCGTAGGCCGCTCCCCGCCCGCTGAACGCTCCCTGCCAGATCCGGCCGGTGAAGTCGCCGGTCGCCGGCTGTATGCGGAAGCCGGGCGTACGCACCTCCTCACCGGCCAGCGCCTCGCGCAGGACGTCGAGATGGGCGCTGGTCAGTTCGCGTCTACGGGTGGCGTCCAGGCCGAACGCGGCGTACTCCAGCTCGCTGGAGCCGCTGCCCACGCCGATCTCGACACGGCCGCCGCTGAGCGTGTCGACGGTGGCGACGTCCTCTGCCAGGCGAACGGGGTCCTCCAGGGGCAGGACCGTGACTGCGGTGCCGAGACGGATCCGGGTGGTCCGTGCCGCGGCGTGGGCGAGGAAGGTCCACGGTGAGGACAGCCCGCCCCCGCCCAACGGGACGTGGTGCTGGGCGACCCATCCGATGTCGAAGCCGAGTTCGTCGGCGGCGACGAAGAGTTCCTGGGCGTTGTGGTAGGTCCGGGCCGGGTCGTCGTCGCGGCCCTGGACGTGGGTGAGGAAGCCGAGCCGGAAGCGTGGTGTCCCGGTGGTCATGGGGCGGTCGCCTTTCGAGGTCGGGCCGTCACGCCGGCGATGCGGGGCCGGTCCGCCGGCGCCCTGCCGGGGATGCGCCCCTGGACTCGGTCGAGGACTGTGGCGGCGCCCGGCTCAGGGCGCCGCGCACCGCGCCGGTCGACGTGCTGGTCGGGACGTATCAGGACGTTGTCGGTGCCGTGGGTCTCGCGGATACGGGCGGCCGGCTCGATCGTCGCCGCGAGGCCGACCGGACCCGAGCCGGCGATCGGTGCGTCCGCCGCTGTGGGCGGGACCGCGACGGAAAACCGGTCGGTACGGACATCGCGTCCACCCGTTGCCGTCAGTCCGGTCATGTCCGGGCCCTCAGCCGTTCGCGAGCCGGCGCTCGCTGGTGTGGCGGTTGACGGGGACCGGCAGGCCGAGATTGCCCCGCAGGGTGTCGGCCTCGTACTCGGTACGGAACAGTCCGCGCTTCTGCAGGAGCGGGACCACACCGTCGACGAAGAGCTCCAGCTCGTCGTCGGTGCGGAAGGCGAGGTTGATGCCGTCGAACGTGCCCGCCTCGAACCACTTCTCGATCGTGTCCGCGACGGTCACCGGGTCGCCCACGAACGGCGACCGGCGGAACTGGTTCGCCGACTCCGCTACCTGACGAAGCGTCAAGTCTTCGGTCCGGGCCCGTTCGATGATCTTTGCCGCTGCTGTCCGGCCGCCCTTTTCGGCGAGGTGGGCGACGTCCGGGAACGGCGCGTCCAGATCGTGCGCACTGAAGTCGTAGGCGCCGAACGAACGGCCCAGCAGACCGAGGTTGCGGTCGAGGTCGTTGTCCTCCTCGAAGATCTCCCGCTCGCGACGCCTGGCCTTCTCGTCGGTCGGGGCGACGATCGGACCGCCGTGGATGAAGATCTTGATGTGATCCGGGTTACGCCCGTACGACGCCGTGCGCGTCTTGATGTCGGCGTAGTACTCCTGTGCCTGTTCCAGTGAGCCGCCCGGCGCGTAGATGCCTTCGGCGACCTGCGCCGCGAGGTCACGGCCCTCCGCGGAGACCCCCGCCTGGAAGATCACCGGCTGGCCCTGTGGCGAGCGGGAGATGTTGAGAGGTCCGGCGACCTTGAAGTGCTCGCCCTCGTGGTCGAGGGCGTGCAGTTTGGCGGGGTCGAGGAAGATGTTGCGTTCGACGTCCGCCGGGAAGGCGTCGTCCTCGTAGGAGTCCCACAGGCCACGGGCGACCTGGACGGACTCCAGGGCGCGGCCGTAGCGGGTGGCGTAGTCGAGGTGCTCGTCGAGCCCGTAGTTCCGGGAGGTGCCGGTGTCGAAACTGGTGACGACGTTCCAGCCGGCACGGCCGCCGCTGATGTGATCGAGCGAGGCGAACCGGCGGGCGAGGTTGAAGGGCGAGTTGTACGTCGAGCTGGCGGTGCCGACCAGACCTATGTGCCTGGTGTGGGTGGCGACCGCGGACAACAGGGTGAGCGGCTCCAGCCGGTTGAGATAGTGCGACGGGTAGGTGGCGTTGATGAATTGGCTGTCCACGATGATCAGCGCGTCGAAGAGGGCGTGTTCGGCGGCCTGGGCCTGCTGGATGTAGTAGTTGATGTCGATGCTGGAGTTCTTCGCGACGCGTGAGTCCTTCCACAGGCCGTGCTGGCCGGGGCCGCCGACGCCGTACGGGTGCAGGGCAAGGTGAATCGTGCGGGGCATGTCGGTTCTCTTCCTGTCGGTGGTGGGCTCAGGCGTGCAGTGCGGCGCGCAGCGTTTCGCGCTCGGCACGTTTGGCCGAAGCACCCTTCAAGGTGGGTGCGGAGCTGACGAGCAGCCGCGTGTAGGGGTGTCGCGGGTGGGTGATGACCTCGCGAGCGGTGCCTGCCTCGGCCAGCTCGCCGCGGTACAGCACGGCGATGCGGTCGGCGATCCCGGCGACCGAGCCGAGGTCGTGGGAGATGAAGACGAGGGCCGTGCCGTCGGCGCGCAGTTCCTTGAGGATTTCCAGGATCTGGACACGGTTGGCGGAGTCCAGGGCGCTGACCGGCTCGTCGAGGATGACCAGTTCGGGTTCGGTCACCAGGGCACGGGCCACCGCGACCCGCTGGCGCTGACCACCGGACAGCTCCCCGGGGAGCCGGTCGAGCAGATCCTCGTCCAGGCGTACCCGGGAGAGGAAGGACCGGGCCCGCTCGCTCGCCTCCTTGCGGGGGACGCCCTGGACGAGCAGCGGCTCGGTCAGGGAGTCCTCGACGGTGAGGTCCGGGTCGAGGCTGCGCAGCGGGTCCTGGAAGACGTACTGGACGACACCACGGCGGCGCAGGTTCCGCCACTGCCTGTGGCCGTACGCGCTGACGTCCTCCCCGCCGATGACGATCGAGCCCGACGAGGCGCGTACCAGGCCGAGCACGGCACGGGCCAGGGTGGACTTGCCCGAGCCGGTCTCACCGATGAGGCCGAGCGTCTCGCCGGACGCGACACTCAGCGAAACCCCGTGCAGAGCAAGACGGTTCCGGCGACGCAGGCCGTACCCGACGTCGAGTCCGCCGACCTCCAGGACCGGTCGAGCGGGCGCCGCGGTGCCGGCAGGCTTCTCCTGCGACAGCTCGGTGGTCACGCATCCTCCTTCGGTGCGAGGAACTGCTCCAGGCCGTACAGCTCGTGCTCGGCGATGAGCAGCCGGGTGTACTCGTGCTGGGGGTCGTGGAGTACGGAGCTTGTCGGGCCGTGCTCCACTACGTCGCCCTGCCGCATGACGAGGACCTCGTCGCACAGCTGGGCGACGACGGCCAGGTCGTGCGAGACGACGACGAGGGCGAGCCCGGTGCGCTCACGGAGGTCGGCGAGCAGGTCGAGGATCTCGGCCTGGACGGTGACATCGAGTGCGGTCGTGGCCTCGTCGGCGATGAGGATCTGTGGGTCGGCGGCGATCGCCGCGGCGATCAGTACCCGCTGGAGCATGCCTCCGGACAGCTCATGGGTGTATTGGCTGTACACCAGTTCCGGGTCCCGCAGGTGGACCGCGCGCAGCAGTTCGACGGCCCGCTGCCGTGCCTCGCGGCGTTTCAGTCCCTTCTTGACGCGGACGACCTCGGCGATCTGCGCACCCACGCGGATCGAGGGATTGAGGTAGGACGCCGGGTCCTGGAAGACGGCACTGATCGTGATGCCCCGCAGGGCCGTCCACTGCTGTGGCGACAGCGTGGTGATGTCTGCGCCGTCGAGCTCGACCGTGCCGCCGGTGACCTCGAAGTGCGGGGGCAGGATGCCCAGCGTGGCGCGGCAGGTGAGGGTCTTGCCACTGCCCGACTCACCGACGATGCCGACCGTTTTACCAGGCGTGAGTTCGAAACTCACGCCGTGGACGATCTCGCGGCCGTTGGCGATGTCACTGATGCGTACGTCGCGGACGGACAGTACGGGGGATGTCCGGTCGGCCGTGCGGCCGAGCGAGGCATCCGGTGGAGCGATGCTCTGGGCGAGCGTCGTCATGACACACCTCCAACGGGAGCAGGGTCGGCCTCGTCGAGGCGGTTGGCACGGGCCTTGCGGTTGTTGGCCAATGCACGGCCCGCCTCGCCGGAGACGTCGCGGACAGCGTCGGCGAGCAGGTTGCTGGCCCAGACGGTGATCATGATCAGCAATGCGGGGGCGAACGGCGCCCACGGCTGCTGGTCGAGGTAGCCGAGGTCGGATGCGAGGAGGCCGCCCCACGTGGGAGCGGGTGGCTGCACGCCGATCCCGAGGAACGTCAGGCTCGAAACGATGACAAAACCCACGCCGATCGTCTGGGCGAAGGCGACCGCGAGCGGCGGGAGCACCTTGGCCCAGACGTGGCGCCGCACCACCCAGCCGATGGAGGCCCCCGAGATGAGGGCGGCTTCCACGTACGGTGAGCGGGCCACGGACAGCGCGGCGGCGCGGGCCACCCGGTAGAACAGCGGGGACACCAGTACGCCCGTGACGAGCATGGCCTGCGTGATGCCGTTGCCGAGGAGCGCGATGACGGCGACGGCGAACAGCAGGAACGGCAGGGCCACCAACGTGTCGGTCAGCCGGAGGGTGACCCACTCGAAGGCGCGGCCGAGGTAGACCGAGAGGATACCGGGGAGCGCTCCGACGACCAGTGCCGTGAGCGCGACTTCGAGCGAGCCGAGCACGCTGACCCGGGAGCCGTAGAGAAGGCGGCTCAGCACGTCACGCCCGAGGTAGTCCGTCCCCAGCCAGTGCGCGCCCGAGGCATGGGCGAGTGCGTCGGTGCCGGTGGTCAGCGGATCCTGGGGGGCGAGCAACGGACCCAGGATCGCCAGCAGTGCGATCACGGTGAGGATGACGACGGCGATCCGGCCGGATGTGAGAGTGAGAACGCGGCGCACCATGGCTCACACCCCCCGCCGGGATGCGGGCGTCACGCGTGCCAGCACCAGGTTGATGATCAGGTTGAAGGCGACGACCAGGACGATCGACACCACGAGGACGCCCTGCACGGCAGGCACGTCACCGGCCTGTGCGGCGTCATTGGCGAACCTGCCGAACCCCTGAAGTCCGAAGATCCACTCCGTCACGACAGAGGCACCGACCAGCGCGGGGAACTTGAGCCCGAGTGTGGCGAGCGTCGGGCCGAGGCCGTTGCGCAGCACGTGCCGGAAGAAGATCCGACGGGAACTCAGCCCCCTTACCGCTGCGCCCGTCACGTAGTTCTCGCGGTAGGCGGCGACGAGGCTGGAGCGCAACTGGCGTGCGACGTCGGCGATGACATCGAAGCTCAGCGCGATCGCGGGGAGGGTGATGTGCGCGAGCCAGGGGCCCAGGCCCTGTTGCGCGGGGACGTAGCCGGCGGAGGGGAACAGGTGCAGTCCGACCGCGAAGACCGCGACCAGGACGATGCCGACGACGAATGCGGGCATCACCGAGATCACCGTGACGAAGCCCGTGACGGCGCGGTCGATCCAGGTGGTACGCCGCAGCCCGGCCACCGTGCCGAGTACGAAACCGAACACCGTGCCGATGATCAGGGCGAAGACCGCGACCGAAAGGCTCACGCCCAGGCCGAGTCCGATGAGGGTCGAGATGTCGGCGCCGTTGGTCCAGCTGGTGCCGAGTTGTCCGTGCACGACGCCGCTGATCCAGTCCCAGTACTGGACCAGGAAGGGCCTGTTCAGCCCCCACTGCGCCTCGACTCTGGCGATCGCCTCGGGGGTCGCCTCCTCGCCCAGCTGGATCCGCGCGGGACTGAGCCCGCTCAGCGACCGCAGTGCGAACGTCACGAATGTCGCGACCAGGAAGACAGGCACGAAGATCGCGATCGTCCGGGCGAGGACGACCGGTGTGCGGCCCAGCGTCTGTCGCGTCCTGATCCCTGCGATCCCGCGGCAGCGGTCGGGCACGGCCTGTGCCTCGGTCGTCGTCATGGGATACCCCCTTTCTGTGGTGGACGGATGCTCTGCGGCGGGCGGATGTCAGTTGCCGCCGGAGAGGGTCACGCCGGTCCAGTCGATGTGGGCCGGGTTCTTCGGCAGGTCGGAGATGGACTTGCTCCTGGCCATGAGGTTCGGCGCGGAGTACGTGAAGACCAGCGCCTTGCTCTCCAGGCCGGCCCTCGTCGCCGCGCGCAGGACATCCGGATAGTCCGGCGCGTCCAGCGGTGTCCGGCGGAGCTTGGCGACGGCGGCCTCGAAGGCATCCGGCTCGTACGGCGAGCTGAGGTTCAGCGGCCCGTGGGGACCGAAGTGGGCGGTGAGGGTCTGCGCCGCCGAGTCACGGCCCGTGGTGCTGTACAGCGAGAACGTCAGGTCCTTGGCGAAGAAGGGGGTGGCCCAGTTCTTGTCGATCTTGATGGTGACCGCGATACCGACCTTGGCCAACTGCGACTGGACGATCTCGGCCTGGGGGTCTTCAGCGGGAATGACCAGGTTGAGCTTGATGTCGCCGGCCTTGTAGCCCGCCTCGGCAAGGAGCTTCTTCGACTTCGCCGGGTCGTACGGGTAGGTGTTCCCGGACTTCGGGTCGTAGGCCACATATCCCTTCGGGAAGGGCTGGTTCGTCACCTCGCCGTATCCGAAAGTCAGTTTGTCGACGAACTCCTGGCGGTCGACCGCGTAGCGGACGGCGTCGACGACCTTGTCGTTGTTGAACGGGGCCTTGTTTATGTTGAGGCTGATGTTCGAGGCGTTGAAGCCGGGCTGGACAAAGACGTCCAGGCCCGCCTTCTTGGCCGCTGCCGCCTGACTCGGCTCGATGTCCGCGAAGTTGTACACGCCGGTTCGCAGTCCGGAGACCACGGTGGAAGCGTCTGGAGCCGAGGTGAGCTCGACGCTGTCGATGTGGATGTTCTTCGCGTCCCAGTAGTCAGGATTCTTCTTCAGGACCACCTTGGTGCCCGGTATCAGCTGGGTGACGACGAACGGCCCGGCACCGACCGGGTTCTGGTCCAGCTTCTCGGGCGACTTCGCCGCCTTGGGGCTGGCGATCTGCAGGACCCGCTGACCGAGCAACTGCGGTATCTGGTAGTCGACCTGGGTGAGATGGACGATCGCGTCCAGCCCCTTGGCCTCCACGGACTTGATCGAGGTGAGGTCGCCGAAGAGAGCCGAGTTCTTCTGCTTCTGCGCACGTTCGACAGCGGCCTTGACCGCGGCGGCATCGACCGGCACGCCGTCGCTGAACTTCAGCCCGGAGCGCAGGTGGAAGGTGATCTCGTCGCCCTTCTTGTTGTACTCCCAGCTCTTGGCGAGGTCAGGAACCGCATCGCCCTTCTCGTCAGTACGCGTCAACGAGGCGTAGGCCAGGGAGAGTTCACGGAACTGGGCGCCGCTCCCCCCGACCACCGGGTCCCAGTGGGTCGGGAAGTAGGAAGAGGCCCACTTAAGAGCGGTCGTGCCACCGGAGGTGGAGGCCTCGCCGCCGCAGGCGCTGAGTGCGGGGACGAGAACGGCGACAAGAGAGGTTCCGAAGGCAGTGGCGCGCAGACGGCCGGCGCGCCGGGTGGATCGGAGGTCTGGTCTGGGACCGGGGTTGGGCGTGAGTCGTCCGGACATCTCAATCTTTCTTTGAGGCACCTGCCCGTACAGGCAGGCGGAATCGGGGAGCGACGGGCGGGCTCGCACTCCTCGTCAGAAAGCCGGCTCAGGCCCGGGCGGGCAGGCCGAAGGGACTTCCGTACGTGTGGACCACGTTGTGTGCAGGGCGGCGGACGCCGAGCAGGCCACGGGGCCGACCGGATCACGGAGAGGGGAACTGCGAAATGTGCTGAGAACAGCGGGTCGATGGACGCGGGCTCAGCCGAACGGCGAGCGGACGGATCGACGGAGGCCGCCAGGGCCTGTACGCCGTGCGTTGCGGGTGGTCAGCGACAGAGAGCGCTGGACGTGCGCCGCAGGTCCACGTAGCGGCACACCACACCGGGGTGCGTCGTAAGCATGGTGCACATCCTGCTGGCAGCCGCTACGGACTGTCAATGGACACCTTTTGGTGTCTCATCTGGCGGGACGGCATCTTCCCTGTTCAAGGGCCCGTCAAGGATTCACCGAGGGACCAACAAGAGCCTCCCAGCGGCGCGTTACGGGGCGAGCGGGCAGCCGTCGGCGACGGCCGGATGCACCGCCGCCTCCTCCGGGTGGAGCCACAGGGGGCCGTTCCCGGTGTCCATCCGGACCGCCTGCGGCGGGGGCCACGGACCGTTCGCCAGCAGCACCCGTTCGGGATCGGTCAGACTCCGATGACGCCGCAGCGCAACCTCCGGCGACGGCCCGTCCGAGGAAGACATCAGCCCCGGGCACAGCTCCTCCACGACTGAGGCGTACTCCTCGAAGGACCGCCAGCCGGGCACCACGCGGTACCCCTCAGGGGTGCGGATCAGCAGGGTCGGCAGCGCGTACCGGTACCCACCGTCCATGGTCTCCTTGGCGGCGCCCGGATGTGGCGACCCGTCCCGCACGGTGAGCACCTCGCGGACCGGGCGGCGCGCCTCGGCGCGGTCGGCGCGCACTCGCTCCCGTAGGGCATCGGACGCCGCGTCAGCAGCCAGCTTTCCGACATCCAGGCCAGGTATCCCCCGGACTGCGGCCAACGCCAGCTCGAAGGTGTCCGCCGGCTCCCCGCGGACGAAGACGGTCTCCCGCAGCCGCCGCAATGCCCGGTCGGCCACCTCACTCCCCTGCACCTCTGCCGCACCGGCGACGAGCGAGGACGGCCAGGAACTCGCCGCGACCCTGCTCAGACGTACCGCCCGAGGGGCCTTGGTGTGCGTGCTGATCTCCTCGACGTAGCGCGCATACCACGCGGTCTCCGCCGCCGGATCTGGCGGAACGTCATCGTCGTCGTCGAAGAGAATGCAGAACACCCGGCGCCAGCGCACCCGGCCGTCCAGGGCCGCACGCAGCCGGCGGAATACGGGCTCCGCCCCCCAGGCCCACGGACACAACGGGTCGGTGTACTCGACCACTTCCGCCCACGGCGGATGCAACTCGCCTGTCACGCGGCTCCCGTCCGGGCCAACGGCTCGACCGCTTCCGCGGACAGCAGCGAGAAGAGAGTCATCCCCTCCAGGACCGCCGCCGCATCGGACTCGATCCGACGCCACACCCCGGGCAGACCCACCGCAGGTCCGGGATACGCGAGCCCGGCCAGCGGCGCTCCGCGCAACGTGATCAACTCACCGTCGACGGCGCGCACAACGTCCAGCAGAGTGACCTCCTCGGCGGGCCGTCCGAGCCAGTACCCGCCCTCGCAACCGCGCTGGCTGCGCACCAGGCCGGCCTTCCGCAGCTCGCCGACCACGGACTTCAGGAAACGGAACGGAATCTCCTGCGAGGAGGCGATGGCCTCGCAGGTAAGGGGGCGGGCTGGTTCGCGGGCGAGCTCCAGGAGGGCCCGCGTGGCGTAGTCCGCCTTCGCGGAGATATGCATGCGCCCATCATGCCCGAGAGCACTCGCGAACAAGGCTCTTCATCAAGTCCGCTTCTTTCATTGCAGGAGCATTGCCGCAGGTGAAGAACAAAGGACACCACTTGACGTCTTTTTGGGCAGGCCCTAGCGTGCCCGCCATGAGCAAGCCGTTGACGACCCCCGGCGAGGGTTTCCACCCACACCTCCACGATGCATCGGACAACGCGGCGGCACCGCTGCGCACCCGGTTGCACCACATCCGTGCGAACTCCCTGGACTGTGGCACGGCGCAGACCGACGGCATGCGCCGATTCGCTGCCATCAGCGGGACGACAGTCGGTTCCGAGAAGCTCTGGATGGGCCAGACCCACGTCGCCCCCGCGACCTCCTCCTCCGACCATCATCACGGCGAGTCCGAGACCGCCATCTACGTGGTGAGCGGACACCCCGAGTTCGTCTTCCTCGACGATTCGGGCCAGGAGCCGGAGGAGGTACGGCTGCGTACCGGACCCGGTGACTACGTCTTCGTCCCGCCGTTCGTACCGCACCGGGAGGAGAACCCCGACCCCACCGACGAAGCGGTGGTCGTCATCGCCCGTAGCACGCAGGAGGCGATCGTGGTGAACCTCGCCGAGCTGTACGCGCTGCCACCGGCAGGGGCCTGACGTACCGACCGGCCCCATAGGCGTTGCCGAAGCCGGTTGCGTGTCGATGCCGTGGAGGCGAAATCGCCGCATGGCCGGTACGGGGTCCGGGCCGACGCCGTCGGTGACGACCTTCGCCACGTCCGTCGGGTCGAGGTCCCGCGTACCCAGCGTGCTCATCCCGGGCAGACTCTTCGTGGACCAGCACGATGAACTGGTCGGCCGCCCGGACCGGATCCTCGACCCGCAGGTGCCCCGCGTTCGCGAGGCGGGCCAGCCGGTGCACGGACTCGGACTGCTCGTCGCAGTAGCAGTCGACGAGCTTCGGCGCGACGTGCCGTCCGGGAGGCCGCCGTGCTCTGTCTGCTCAGCAAGACATGTCAACGGCCCCCTGTTCGAGGACCGGAGACGGGATGGGATCCCCACACCTCCTCCGACCTGCCCCGATCCCAAAGGGCCTCCGCCGCGCCTGCCGCCCTACTCGAAGAACTTGAGGCTCCACCCGGTGTCGGCGGTCGGGCCGGGGACGTTGGCACGGCTGTAGGTGGTGTTACCCCACCAGGTGAACGTGCCGGTGTACCAGTACCGGTTCTCCCACGCGTACGGCGTTCCCTTCGGAACCGCGTGGAACATCAGGGGAAAATTCGAGCCGGCGGGCGGGCTGGTGCCGATGTCGCCGTTGAGCAGGACGAAGCTGTGGTGGCCTGGACCGTTGACGTAGAGCGTCGGGTCCCAGCCGGACATCATCGTCGCGCGGTTGGAGCCGAACAGGCAGCCGTTCGACTTGTACCAGTCCCAGACGTACGTCGGGTCGCCGCCGGCCCGCAGCCGCAGGTCTGCCAGGCAGTACTGGTCGCTCCAGCTGCCGTTGGCGGAGTACACGACGTGCAACTGCCCGTTCGGGTCCTTGATGGCTTCGGGACCCTCGTTGATGAACGGGTCGCCGACCACCCGTTCCCAACTCTCCCGCGGCTGCGAGATGACGTACCGCGCGCCGGTCGGCGTGGTGGGACTGCTCATTCGCACGATGTAGAGGTTCTGCTCGACGTTGGTGTCGCCGGCCCAGCCGGACCAGACGAACCAGCGCTGCCCGTTGAAGGTGAACAGGGTCCCGTCGATGGCCCACTTGTCGTCCGGCAGAGCCAACTGGGTCTCGCCGGTGTATCCGCTGTCCGGGCCGGCCGAGCTGATGACGTACATCCGGTGGGCCGACCCACGGCCGGCCGAGAAGTAGATGTAGTAACGACCGCCGTCCGTCACGATCTCCGGAGCCCAGACCTCACCGCGGCCGGCGGTGTCCGACCACACCTGCCGGGCGGGCGACGACGCCAGTGCGGCGGGCGACGACGCCTGCCGCACGGCGATGCCCCCACCGGTCGACTGAACAGATATGTAGGTGCCGCCGACCCGGATCACGCTCGGGTCCGCGGCCCTGATGGTCTGTTCCGCCTGAGCGGGCTCGGCGGACGACAGGGACATGACGGCAACGAGGACACCGGACAACGCAACGGCGGCGCCGGAAAGAAGGCGAGAGAGCTTCATGGTCCCGCTCCAAGGTTGGCCTCCGCTGCGACGCCGAGCCGGCGGGGGGATTTACATCGATGGAAGCGCGCTCTCACAGCATCCTGACCAGTCCTGGACATGTCAATATGTTGCACGGGCTTGCGCGAATTCGGTCATGATCCGATCGATACACAGACCCACCAGGGTTTCCTGCTCTGGCATCACGTCGAGGAGTCGTCCAAAACACACACAACACAACAAGCTGCTGTCCCACGGCGTGGTCGGCACAGTGATTCTCAGCAGGACCTCCCGGCGGCGCTCGGTTCGAATCCGCACCCCCTCCCCCGCTGACCGGCAACGACGCGCCACGGATCACGAAGTGCAGCTGCCGTCTCAGCGCGAGCGCTTCCAGCGCCACGCGCCCAGGGCCGCGGCGAGGACGAGTATCGCGAGGACGATCGCCGCCGCCACGTAGTGGCCGGGAGTGGCCCAGGAGGGACCCAGGAGGGGCCCAGGAGGGGCCCGGCCAGACTGCCACGCCTACCTTGGCGGTGTCATCGGCGGTCGTGGCGTCATGGCTGGGACGCCCGGCCTCACCGTCGGAGACGGTTACTCGCCCACCGTGGTGGGCGACGTCCTGCCGCGTAAGGCGGAACCAACCCTTACCCACCCCGCTCGGCGTCGACCGGAGCCACGCGGCCACGCACACGCAGCCATCGATGGTGCGAGCGTCTCCCCGCTTTGCAGCCCGAAGCCGTGCCCGCAGGCGATGCCCGGACAGAGCACCGGATCGCACACCCTGGCGCAGCCCCGTGAGGGCCCGACACCCGCTTGCCCTATTTCACATAGCTATCTAGCATAGGAAATCATGGAGGACGAGGACGTACGGCGATTTCGCCGCCAGATGAAGCTGCTGCAGCGGCGTCTGCGCCGAGAAGTGCTGCCGGTGGGCGGCCTCTCGCACAGCGAGGTGCAGGTGCTGGCTGTGATCGTCCGTACCGATGCCGTCACGCCGCGCAGTGTGGCCGACGAACTGCGGATGACCAGCTCGAACGTAGCCGCCGCGTTGCGGGAGCTGGAGGCCGATGGGCTGGTGACGCGGGAGCGCGATCCCCAGGACGGTCGTCGAGTGAAGCTCTCGCTGACCCAGCGGGGCGCCGGGCTTGTCGCCGCCTTCCGCAGCGAACGCGACACCTGGCTCGGGCGGGCGATCACCACGCAGCTGACTGCCGAGGAGTCCGCCTGCCTCGCGCGCGCAGGGGACCTGATGGAGCGGCTGTCCCACTTCGCCCCCGAGGGACCACCCGACGTCACACCGGCCCGCATCGCACCGGTCGACGACTCGCGCACGGCGGCCGAGGGCAAGCAGTGACTCGACCTCACCACAGCGGGGCCACCGGCCCGACGCATCCACCGACGGACTCGACCCCCCGAAACACGAAGGCCGCGACATGCCACTGACCACTCTCGACCGGACACCCGCGCTGATCGTCGTCGACCTGCAGAAGGGAATCGGCGGCCCGCATGTCCCCTCCTTCGGCACGGTCGTGGACAACTCCCGACGCCTGGCAGACGGGTTCCGCGCCCATGGCTTCCCGGTCGTCCTCGTCAACGTCGCCGGCGGTGCGCCCGGCCGCACCGACACCTGCCGAAACCGGGCGCGAACCGCCCGGCCGGACGGCTGGACCGAACTGCTCGACGAGCTCGACCCGCAGGACAGCGACATCCGCATCACCAAGCGCACCTGGGGCGCCTTCCACGGCACCGGCCTGGCGGAGGAGCTCGCCGGGCGCGGCGTCACCCAGGTGGTCATCACCGGGATCGCCACCAGCATCGGCGTCGAATCCACGGCCCGCTCCGCCCATGAGCACGGGCTGCACGTGGTGCTCGCGACAGACGCCATGACCGACTCCAACGCAGAGTCCCACAACAACAGCCTCACACGGATCTTCCCGCGCCTCGGCGAGACCGCCGCCACCGACGAGATCCTCGGCAGGATCGAGGTCACACGATGACTCTGCTCGGCCGACTCCTGAACAACCGCAGGGCAGGCGATACCCACACGGCCTGGAACCTGCCCAATCTGCATGGCCCCGAGCTGCTGACCCTCACCAGTCGAAACTTCGGCAACGGCGGCTCCATGCCGAGGGAGCACTGCGCGAAGACCATCGGCGGCGACGACCTGTCTCCCCACCTGGCCTGGACCCCGCTCCCACCCGACACCGCACAGCTCCTCCTGGTCGTGGAGGACATCGACGTCCCCATGGCCAAGCCCGCCGTGCACTGCCTCGCCCTGATCGACCCGGCAGCCGGACACCTGGAGCCCGGCGCCCTGGCCGCGAAACGGCCCGGCCCCGGGGTGCAGGTGCTGCGGTCCACCATCGGACGCGGCTACCACGGTCCCGCACCCGTCAGAGGCCACGGACCACACCGCTACGTCTTCCAGTTGTTCGCTCTCTCAACCCCCGTGGACAGCACCCCCGGCACACCCGGCACAACGCCCGTGGACCGGGCACGACCCCGCACCCTCCTGCCCACCATCACCGGGCCTGTCCTCGACCGCGGCCGGCTGACCGGTGTCTTCGAACGCTGACCCCGAACCCAGGCCACAGCAGGCCGCCGGCATCCAGCCACATGGAACACCGGCGATCCCACCGTCGCGGTCGAGGGCGTCGACGCATGTGGTCCCTGCGATGCTCCACGGCGCCCACTCCGGTTGTTGCTACAGGTGGAGCGGGTCGGGAGCAAGGGCGATGGTCATCCACGGGACGGCACGCTGACGGAAGCTGTGCCCCACGGGCGCCAAGCCGCTGCCCTGCTCGGCGAGGCTGAACGTCGTCACCATGACCATGTCCGAGTCGTCCGCCACGGAGACGAGGTGGGTGCCGCAGCGCGGGCAGAATCCTCGGTGCAGGGTCGGCCAGGTCGAGTACCACGTCGGCTCCCCGCCGGGGCCGGTCCAGATCAGCGTCTCCCGGCGGAACCCGGCCCACGACATCGCCGGTGAGCCGGACAGCAGAGTGCAGTGGTCACAGGAACACAGGTGCGGATCGTCCGGAACGCCTGTCACCTCGTACGCGATGTGAGCGCACTGGCAGCGGCCTGTGCGCAGGCAGGGAGCTGTGGTCGATTCGGTCACTGCGACATCTCCTTCGACGCAACGTGCAGATGCAGTGCCAGTCTGCTGCCCCGAAGCAACCCACGCCGGCGTTCGGGATTCCGCGCCCCACGTGGACAGGTAAATCACCCCTGGCGGTGAACAGCAGCCCAGAACGTGGCGAACTTGTCTGTCCGCGACGAAGCAGGTCGACCGCGAGGCGCTGACCGGCAAGGGCAAAGTTCGTCAAGTCGCACCACGTGGCCCATCGGCTCCCGGCCGCCCGTCTGCGTCAACTCGATTCGGCGCGACGGGGCGTTCCCCGGGGGAACGCCCTGTCTGTCCTTGGAAGAACGCGGTCGCAGCAGCACAGGTTGGGTGAGTCCGGACACCCCCCGCTTGGCGGGGGCTCCTGACACGGGGCGGATCAGTCGGCCGTACGCGCCAAAGCGACAACGGGTACGCGACGTCCGGACCGCTCCTGAAAACCGGCGAAGTAGGGCGTGTGCTCCAGTTGCTGGGCCCAGAGCCGCTCACGCTCCACGCCTTCGATCTCGGTCGCCGTCACACCGTACGTCTCGCTGCCTACCTCGATGCTGGCAGTCGGTTCGGCCAACAGATTGTGATACCAGCCGGGGTGATTCTCTCTGCCGCCGTTGGCGGCGAAGACCACGAGTCGGGCTCCGTCCCGTAGATAGGTCACGGGCATCGTGCGTGGTTGCCCGCTGCGGGCACCGATGGTGGTGAGCAGGAGGAGGGGCACCCCCTCGAAGTCACCGCCGACGATTCCGTCGGCGTACCGGAACTCGTTGATCACCAATTGGTTCTGCTGTAAACGCTCCGACATCGACGTCGATCCCTCCTGAGGGTCTGCGGTCATGTCACCCTCCCGCTCGGGCTCGATCAAGGTCCAGCGGGACGGACCGTCAGTCGTCAAGGCACTGCGACCGACCGAGGTCCGATGAGTGGCCATGGTGGTTCATCCTGCTGCCGTTCTGGATCAGCCTAGGCCAGATGACTCCTGATGGTTCAGAATCCGATGGCTTCACGGAGCAGCAGGACGGTGCCGCGTCCAGGGTGGTGTTCTGCGTTGAGGACGAGAAGGCGGTTGATGGCGCTGGGCCACCCGTAGGCTTCCTGGGTGCGGGCGCTTTCCAGCGGGAGGCAGTGGTCTTCGACGCGCCGCAGCGCGGTGTCGAGGTCGGGTACCACCTTCTGCGCCCCGACGATCCAGATCGCGCGGGCGGCGCCACCGGCGTAGCCGGGCAACTGGCTTCCGCTGCCCGAGGCGAGCACGAGGGAGCCGGTTTCGGTGAGCGCGGCGACGCTGCCCACGATGACGTCGGGGCTGGCGAGCAGCCGCCGGATGTCGTCGGCGCCGGTGACTCGGTCCATGGCCAGGACGAGTGGCTTGATGGCCTGGTACCGTCCACCGGCGTTGATGTCCTCATCGATCCCGGACAGGCGGAGGGTCTCGCTGGCCCCGGTGAACACGCTGGCGCCCTCCGGTATCAGATCTTCGATCCGGGCACGCGCGGCGGCGGCGTCGTCGAGGATCTCCACGGTGAAACCGTGTGCGGTCAGTGCAGTGGCCGCCCGCTCCAGGCGCTGTGCGGGCGCCGGGTCGGCGAAGGGTGTTGCCGGTATCGGGGTGGTCATGATGTCCCTGAGCTTCCTGTTCGCCGGATGATGTGTTCGTCTCAGCAGTTCGACAAGACAGCCCTCCGGAATGTGAGGCCGGTGCGCAGCCTCACATTCCGGTGCGCTGTCTTGTCGAACTGGTGAGGGCTAGCGACCAAGGGAGCCGTTGGAACCATGACCACCCGATCCATGCCGGGACACGACCGGCCCGATCCAGGCCAGGACGCGATCATGAGCGAGCGGCGTCAGCTGATCAATATCGCCTACCGCCTCCTGGGCTCACTGGCCGAGGCCGAAGATGCCGTCCAGGAGACCTACGCCCGCTGGTACGCCATGTCCCCGCAGGAGCAGGACGCCATCGAACTCCCCGGCGCCTGGCTGACGACGGTCACCAGCCGCATCTGCCTCAACGTGCTCGGCTCCGCCCGGGCCCGGCGGGAGACTTACGTGGGCGAATGGATCCCCGAGCCGCTACCCGAACGTACGGAGTGGAGCACCGGGCGGCTCGGCGGCACCACCGTCGACCCGGCCGACCGGGTCACCCTGGATGAGTCGGTCAACCTGGCCTTCCTGGTCGTCCTCGAATCGATGACCCCGGCCGAACGCGTCGCGTTCATCCTCCACGATGTCTTCTGCCACTCCTTCGCCGAAGTGGCCGGGATCGTCGGCCGTACCCCGGCGGCATGCCGCCAGTTGGCCGCCTCGGCCCGCCGCCGCATCCGGGCCTCGCAGCCTTCCGCGACTCCGGCAGCCCAGCGCGCCGACATCGTCAGGGACTTCAAGCTGGCATGGGAAGCCAAGGACATCGACGCCCTCATCGGCCTGCTCGATCCCGACGCCACGGCGATCGCCGACGGCGGCGGCCTCGCAACGACCTTCCTGCACCCCATCGAAGGCGGCGAGCAGATCGCGCACGCCTGGATCGAAATCGCCCGCCGGAGGCCCGGCAACATGACGTTCCTGGAGCGTACGGTCAACGGTCATCCCGGCCTGACGGCTCAGCAGGACGGCCTCACCGTCACGGTGTTCGCGTTCGACATCGCGGGCGACCGGATCAAGCGCATCTGGGTAGTGCGCAACCCTGAGAAACTCCGTCACTGGACGACGGGCTGACGCGCCCTTCCCCTGCCACCGGTCCGCTCACAGCCGCCACCCGGCACCGGGACACCCTGATGGTTCTTCGACCGCAGGCCCCGAGCAAGCCACCACGACTTCACCCGCAGTCACGAACCAACTCGTCGATTCCCGTAGCATGCAGGTGTGATCAAGCCCATTGAACTCGTGATATTCGACTGTGACGGCGTTCTGGTGGACAGCGAGCGGATCGCGGTACGCGTGGATGCGATGAGTCTGGCATCGCTCGGCTGGCCACTCAGCGAGGCCGAAATCGTCGAACGCTTTGTAGGTCGTTCGCACGCCGACATGATCACCGACGTCGAGAAGCATCTCGGCCACAGGCTTCCGGACGGGTGGGAGGCGGAGCAGCACCAGCTGTACCACAAGGCCATGGAGGCCGAACTCAGCGCCGTCGACGGCGTGGTGGAGGCCCTCGACCAGATCCAGCTGCCGGCCTGTGTAGCCTCCAGCAGCGGCCACAACGGCCTTCGCCACACCCTGGGTCTGACCGGGCTGTACTCGCGTTTCGAAGGACGCATCTACAGCGCGTCGGAAGTGGTCAACGGCAAGCCTGCACCGGACCTCTTCCTCCACGCTGCACGGCAAATGGGTTTCACCCCTGAGGTCTGCGCCGTGGTCGAGGACAGCCGCTACGGTGTACAGGCTGCCCGTGCCGCCGGCATGCGTGCGTTCGGCTACTGCGGCGGGCTCACGCCCGCAGAGTGGCTGCACGGACCGGGCACAGTGGTCTTTGACGACATGCGTGAGCTACCGACTCTCCTCGCCAAGGCATGATCCTCAGTTGTTGATCATCGGACACCACTGATCGTGTTCAGGGCTGTCAATCGACGGTAGCGATGAGGGATGCGGCCATGCCGATGAAGGCCAGATGTGGTCGACGTTGCGTTCGTATCGACGGTGAAGACGTCGGCAGTCCGCCGGCCAGGCCGGGCGCCTCGCGACCGCACCGCAAGTCGCCTGCCGGTCCTGGCGACCGAACCCAGCGCAGTCGCCTGGGCCGCGGTGGGCCCCGGGGCGACGGCGCGTTCGCGTACATGTTCACCTCCCCTGAAGAATTCTGACTGTCACCGACGTGGCAACCGCTCAGTCACAGTCGCGGAATCATCCATCGTCCTGTCACCAGTCGTCGTGGTGCCGTCGAGCCACGCCCGCGCTGCCCGCGGGGTGGCGAGGTGGATGACATCGAGGGGCGCGAACCGAGGGTCAACGCAGCGAGTGGCGATGTCAACCCTGCGCTTCGCGTGTTGCGACCAGGCCCACCAAGCGGGGTGGTCGGCCTTGAACCAGTCGCCCGCGGTTTCGACGTTCCCGCCGAAGATCCGGCGGCGGAGCAGGGTACGGGCCGCCGACCGGCGCAATACGCGACGCATGACCACCGGGCGGGAGTAGTCAAGCCAGACGATGGTGTCGGCTCGGGACCACAACAGGTCTCGGACCTGCGGGTAGCCGAAGGAGTCGAAGATCCAGGAGGGGCCGGAGCTGATCTGCGACACGTCCTCGAGCAGGCGTGGGTTCTCCTCCCACTGGGGGCCGGCGATGGCCAGCGCGTCCATCTCGTGAAAGGGGATCGCGACGCGCTCGGCGATCGCGCGGGCCAGGGTGGTCTTGCCTGCACCCGTGCTCCCGGCGACCAGGACTCGTTTCATCGAAGAAATACTCTTCAGCAGCGCTCTCGAGGTCAAGGGCGACCCGAGACGGGCCCGCGTCGACATCAAGGCAGCCCTTGTGACAACCATCGCGCTCCTCAACTCACTTTCCGTTTCATAGGATTGCTTGAGTGGAACAAGGGGAGGTCACATGCGCCAGCTTGCGCGTTTGAGCGTTGTGACGGCCAGTGCAGTAGCACTGTTCGGTGCCATGTCCGGGGTGTCGTACGCCTGGACCCAGCCGCTGTCGCTCTGCGACGGTTCGGCGGACGACGCGGGCGGTGTGGACTGTCACGTCCGGTTCTACACCGACAACAGCTACCTCGAGGAAGCCGGAATCGGGTATTTCACCGCCTACGGTGAGCAGTTGACCGCCAAGGACTCGCACGCGGACGGGTTCGGCGTCTACGCCCAGGCGACCTGGGCCGCCGGCGGACAGTCCGGAGAGGTGCGGGCCACCGGCGGTTCGGGCGGCACCAAGTCGGTGAACCTGTCGTTCCCCGAGGGCGCCAAGATCACCCTCAAGGTATGCCAGACAGACAACGGCGGACTGTACAACTGCCTTTCGGTGACCGCGACGGCCTGACCGTCCCTCGCCCCCGCTCGTCTCCTGACTCCGGAGCGGTGCCCCACCCGAACCAGGGGCGCCCTTCCGGCGGTCAGTTGAGCCAGGAACTTCCTCCCTTCGAGGAGGGAAGCAGGCGATCCTCCCGTGGTGGCGGACCAGGCCTCTCGCCGAAGTCTTCGGCGCCACGGGTGCCGTCCGGCAACACGGGCCCGGCCGGCTGGGCAGGGACAGTCCCGGTGCGCAACCGTCCAGGTCTCGCTCAAAGAAGAATCAGGAGCCGCTGCGGCGAAAGAAATCGTGCAACTCCTTGGCCACCCGGTCGGGCCCGCCGTCGTTCTCCGGACCGTCGTGCCCGAGGCCGGCCAGCACCGTGACCCGGCGCTGCGGCAAGGCATCGGCGAGACCTTCGACTGCGACCTCGAAATAGGATGGCCCTTTCGTCCCGCGCATGAGGAGGACGGATGTGCCGAGGTTCGCGTAGTCGGAAAGCGTATCGCTCATCTCGCCGATTATTTTCATGTCGTAGCGCATCGTCGGCGCAAGGTCACGGATTGTGACGTCGCTGTCGCTTCCGTCGCCCTGGAGCCGCATGATGAGCGCCATCGTCGGAACGAGCAGCCGGCGTGGCATCCGCTGGAAGAGAGGCTCGGTGCCAAGGCCCTTCATGATGCTGATGACCGCAGCGGCGATGCGCCCCTCCGAAAGCCTCCTCTCGTAGGAAGGCACCCACTCCGTCGGCACGGAATCATCGATGGAAAAGGGCGCCTCGTAGAGGGCTGCCATTTCTATAGCAGGCACTTCGAGCGCCGTCCTCAGCGTGACCAACGCTCCTGCGCTCAGTCCGAACATGTACCGAGCTCGAGTACCGGAAATGACCGCCTGCATGTCCTCGACTTCGCGCATCACGCTGAACCGATCTCCGAACGGACCGCTCAACCCGCGACCGCGCCGGTCAGGAATATAGACCGTGAAGGCATCCGACATGAGCCGCCCAAGTCTCATGAAATCCTGCGACGACTTCATGCCGCCGTGCAACAGGACAAGACCCGGACCACGACCCATTTTCCGGTAGCCGATCACCGTTCCGTCCCTGGAGACGACGCTCGCTTTCGTGTATGGCTCTGTACGTCTCACCGCATTCCCCCTCCGGGTGTGATCATGGGCTCGGCAGAGCAGCCACCAGCACCCTGTCCACCGAACTGCTTACCGGGACTCGGACATGGGCACTTTCGGTCCCGTTCGGCCGGTCGGCTCGGTGATCACTCGCGCCGCTGAAGCACGATCCCTCGGCGCCGTCGGCCACGCCGCCGCACCACAGTTCCAGGCCATCCGGAACGCTCAGCGAGGGCTCGTTCCCCCTTGCGTTCCCAACGCCCTCCCGGCGGTCCACACGAGTCCCCTGACTCGGCGTCACCATCTCGACCCCCGCGCCTTGCTGTCGGATCCCAGGCGGCTGAGGCCGGGCAGGAGACTCTGCGGGCACCAGGAACTACCTGCGTCCTGCCGCACCTTCACACCCCCGCATCGAGGTGAACATCGTTCACGTGTACATTGTTCACTCGCGCGAGGCGGAGTTGTCAAGCGCGACTGGAGGATGGAATGGGGCAGCGGCGCACCGAGGTCCTGCAGGCCGCGATCGACCTGCTGGACGAGGTTGGCATGGACGGCCTCACCATGCGGCTCCTGGCAGCCCGCATCGGGGTGAGGGCGAGCGCGCTCTATCGGCACTACCCGAGCAAGCAGGCCATGCTCGACGCGATGGTCGCACATCTGGCCCTGCCCCTCGCCGATGCGCAAGCACCGGCCGGTGCACCTTGGGACGAGCAGTTGCGGCACACCGCGAGCAGCCTGCGTGAGGTGATGCTGGCACACCGCGACGGCGCCCGCCTCATGTCCACCTTCCACACCCCCGGACCCGAGGCGGCCTCCAACTTCCACGACCTCATCACCGTCCTCCGGAGCGCAGGCACCGCACCGGACACCGCGGTCGTGGCCGTCGACACCGTCCTCGCCTATGTCAACGGCCACACCATCGAGGAACAGGCCCGCATGACGGAGTCTCACACGTGGCCCAGGCACCGCCGCGACCGCGCCTTCGACAACGGCCTGGAACTGATCCTCACCGGTATCCGCGCAACCCTGGACTGAACGCACCGCGTCCCTCCCGAGGCGCGCCACCGGCCGGCGAAGAGGGCTGAGCCCCGGCACCGACGACCTGCAGGTGACTCTCGGGCGGAGGCGCCCGGAAGCGCGGCGGACCCGGGCAGGGGTGAGCCGGTCGGGCGGGCCGGGCTTCTCCCACGTCCGGCGCAGGTCGGCTGCCAGGGGTGACGGGACAGTCTCCGGACGCCTGCACCCGGGTCGGCACGCGTGCGCGACCCGGGCCGGACGGATGTCGGCTCAGCAGGCGCCGAGGTCCTGCCAGGCTCCCCATTCACCTGTGGTGCCGGGCTTCTCGTTCTGCGTCCACCACTTGGCCTGCCACGTGTGGCCGTCGTACGAGACGGTGTTACCTGCCGTGTAGACAGCGGTGCCGCTCCACGCTGCCGCGCTGCAGTTGCCGCCCGGAGGAGGGGTGGTCGGCGGGGTGGTCGTAGGCGGGGTCACGCCGGCGAACTTCACCGGGTACTTCGCGAAGTCCCAGTCCGACTGGGCCACGCTGCTGCACGTGCCGGAGGTCTGACCGTTGTTGTCGGGCGGGCTGCACTGGCGGTCACGGTTGAGGGACCAGAAGGTGAAGCGGTCCATGTGGTGGCTGGTTGCGTAGTCCAGCACGGTCTGGAAGTCGGCCTGACTGAAGTACTCCCCGGTGTCGCTGCGGCCGTTCATGCCGGAGAAGCCTTCGTGCGCGTACGCAGTCGCCACGTCCCAGCCGAAGGTGGACTGCAGGATGGAGTTGAAGTTCGTCAAGGCGCTGGTCTGTGCAGCCGCCCCGTTGAACCCGCCGTCAAAGGGCATGATGGAGAAGTTGTTCGGTGTGAAGCCCTGCGCCTTGGCCTCGTTGAGCATCTGCTTGCCGAACCAGCCGGTACCGTCGGCGGTTCCAGCGGTGGTGACCGAGACGTAGAGGCCCGGGTTGTTCTGCTGGAGAATCTTGGCTGCGCCGATCTCGTGTGCGATGGCGGCCGTGTTCTCGTACTCCGGCTCCTCCAGGTCGAAGTCGATGGCCTTCAGCTGGTACTTGGTGATGACCTGTTGGTATGCGGCCGCGGTGGACGCCGCGTCGGAGCAGGCCTGGCCCAGCTTGGTCCCCCCGTATCCGCCGATGGAGACCGACACGTCACCGCCCTTGGCGCGGATCGCGCTGATGACGGATGCGACGGCGGTGTCCGACGATATCGGTGAGGTGCCATCCCAAGTCGGGCTGCAACCACCCCCGTTGGGGGCGAGGACGAACGCGAGCTGGAATGCCTTGAGGCCGGTGGCGTCCATGATGGCGCCCGCGTCCGGCGGGTTGTTGTCATGCGGCATCAGGTAGGGCGCGGCGGCGTACCACCGGTTGCTGAGCGCGGTGGCGTCGGCGGACGCCGAAGCCTGCTGCGCGGCGAAGGCACCGAGACCAGCGGTGGCCAGCGCGGCGGTGGCGGCACCACAGAGCAGAGCGCGAAGACGCTTCATGGGGGCTCCTGTCGGGAGAAGGTGCCGCCAGAATCAACGGGTGACGCAGACACGTCAATGCGTTGGACTAGACCATTGCGGTTTCTTGAAGAACTACGCACCGCGGATGCGGACACAAGGGGTGCGACCCCCCCCGGCCATGGCGCTCAGACCGGTCGGTTCGCACAGATTGGAGGCTCGGCTTCGACGAGGGCCTTCCCGGCGCGAAGCGGGCCCGGCGGACCGGTGTCACTCCTCGGACGGTGACCTCGGGCCGATCGGGGCTGAGACGGTACGCGGCGGTCTGTTCGGCGTGCGGGAATCGGCGGGCTGCCAGGAGCCGTCGGCGACCTGCTGCTCCAGATTCTGACGGACGCTGATGGTGTCGGACCAGGACCCGTGGCCGCGGAGGCCGGTGGCGGTGACCACGGCGATGAGGGTGCCGGGGAAGGCGTCGACGACGGCGGGTGCGATGCGGAAGGCTGTCATGGACGTAGCTCCGTCCTTTGTGCGTGCAGGGCGGCAGTCAGGGCTGCCAGGGACCGATACGGTCCAGACGGCGACGCTGCTGCTCCGCGGTGGGCACGTCGAGTCCTTGGCCGCGTTCGGTGAGACGGTCGGCGACGGAGGTGCGGTGCTCGACGGGCTTGTGGTCGTCGTACTTGAACTTCGCCCGCACTTCGATGACGTCCAGGCGCAGGCCCCGGATGCCGGACAGCATCCGGCCGTACGGCGGCTGGTCGACAGCGACAGGGGCGTGGTCGCCATCGGGCTGGAAATGGGCGAGCTGGCGGCGCAGCAGCTCGGCCTTGCCTTCGGGGTCATCGATGAGGTGAGCGCGGCAGATGAACTGGACCGCGGCGTAGTAACTCGTGGGCACGCCGTCGGTGGACGGGATGTCCGGCTTGGCACGCCAGGGGCCGGGGACGAAGGCGTAGTCGCCGATGACCGTGAAGGTGACGTTCGGGTCGTGCTCGATCGACTTCCAGACCGGGTTCGGTCGGGCGAGGTGGATCAGCAGGTGACCGGCGCCGGTGGTGAAGTGCGTGGGGACGACGGCGGGTGGCCGGCCGGGCAGGCCGTTGACACTGAGTTGCCCGAAGTCGTGGCCGTCGGCGATCCAGGTCTGCCATTCGGTTTCGTCCAGGCTCGCGTCCCAGGGCTGGATGAACATGCTGTGCTCCTTACGAGGTGAGCCGCAGGCTCGGGTGAGGGCGAGGAGGCCGACGGCGACGGCGGCGGTGCTCAGGCCGACGAGCCCGCCTCGGCAGATCCTTCGGCGAGGAGAACCGTACCGGCCGGACCCGTGATCACGGCGACCACAGCGAGGTCTCCGCTGCGGGCCGCCTGCAGGAACAGCAGGTTCGCCACCGAGTCCAGCGCACCTGCGGCGGCCGGGATCGCAAGGCGGGCTGCTCGGAGCCGGCCTGCGGTGCATCACTCCCGCCGCGGCCAGGGTGACGGCCGCAGAGACCGCCCGGCCCGTGATGAGCGGTGCTACGCCGCTGTCGGCCGGCGCCTGGTGCAGAAGGATCAACTGGAGCCGTGCCGGCGTGGGATCCCGGCCTCGCAGCCGGATCAGGGGGTGCGCCGGTCCACGGTCGGAACCGTCAGGCGCCGGCCGGGCCGGTGGTGAAGAACGCGGCCATCTTTTCCAGGCCATCCGCGCCGAACATGGCGTCCAGGCTGCCGGCGGACTCGGCGGCGGACGCCTCGCTGCGCGGGAAGAGCGCTGCCTCGTACGCGGTCAGGGCGGCCTCGATGTCGCGGGGGTGGGCCGCGACGGCCTGGCCGAGTTCCGCGCCGTCGAGCATGGCGAGGTTGGCGCCCTCGCCGGCGAAGGGGGACATCAGGTGGGCGGCGTCGCCGAGCAGCGTCACGCCCGTGACCCGTTCCCAGCGATGGCCGACGGGCAGGGCGTGGATGCGGCGGGGCGTGAGCGTTCCGTCGGCATCGCCGACGAGGCCGCGCAGGCCCTCGTCCCAGCCTTCGAAGTGGGCGAGGACCGCAGCCTTGGCAGCCGCCGTGTCGTCGAAGTCGATTCCGTCGACCCAGCTCTCGTCGACCTTGAGCGCGGTGTAGACGTGGAGGCTGCCGTCGGTCTCCTTGTGGCCGAGGAAGCCGCGCTCGTCGCCGAGGCAGATGAAGAAGCCGCCACCGATGACGGCGGCGCTGCGCGGGTGGCGGGCATCGGCGTCGAGCAGGTCGGCTTCCACGAAGGAGATGCCCGTGTAGGCGGGCTGGGCGGCCGAGACCAGCGGCCGGATCCGGGACCAGGCGCCGTCGGCTCCGATCAGAAGGTCGGTGGTGACGGTGGAGCCGTCAGCGAAGGACACCTCGTGTCGGCCGTCGCCCAGCACGCGGGCACCGGTCACCTTGCCGCCCCAGCGGATCGTGCCGTCGGGCAGGGAGTCCAGGAACAGGTCGCGCAGGTCGCCGCGGTCCACCTCGGGGCGGTCTCCTTCGCCGTCGTCCTCCTCGGCGATGTGGACGGTGCCGTCGGGGCCGACCAGGCGCATGGCCTGGCCCCCCTCATGGATGATCTTGCGGAAGGCGTCGTAGAGACCTGCCGCGTGCAGAGCCTTCTGCCCGCTCTCCTCGTGGATGTCGAGCATGCCGCCCTGCGTGCGGGCCCGGGCGGACGGTTCCAGCTCGAACACGGTCGCTTCGATACCGGCCGTGTGCAGGACTCGAGCGGCGGTGAGACCGCCAAGGCCTCCGCCGATGATCGCGATGGGGTGGTGGGTGCTCATGAAGGCCTCCGACAGGGGTGTGCGGTACGCGAGGCCGACCAGCGTAGCGAACGTGTTCGTTACGAACAAGTTCTTCGCCATGAAGCGCCGACCCCGAGGAGGAAGTACGGTTCCGCGATCCGCGACGTGCCGACCGGCTCCCGACCGGCCAGGCAGCGCGCGGGCCGGGCCGGGCCGCAGGCGAGAGGTGCCTCAGCCTGCCGCGCCGGGAACGGGGGTGTGCGTGATACCGCTGACGAGAACGTCGAAGCTCCAGCGCATGCGATCCCCGGCGGAGCCGCTGACCAGAGCGGGCATGTGCGCCTTGATGGCCGGATGAGTGGCCTCGTCCAGGGCGTGAAGGGCCCGGGTGAGGGCGTTCCAATCCTTCTCACCCGTGGCGCCGTGCTCCTGCGTCGACTGCTCGGCGGCGGTGGCCGTGGCGTTCTGAAGCAGCTGGTCCACGCCCCAGGCGGCCTGCTCACGGGAGGCACTGCTGCGGGACAGCAGATCGAGAACGCGCTCCACCAGCCGCAGGTAGTTCTCGCCGCTGGGGCGCGCGACGAGAGCCGACCGGGCGAGCTGCGGATGCTCGAACAGCACGAGGGTGTAGGACGTCAGCACGGCCAGGAGTTGATCGCGCCAACCGTCCCAGGAGCCCTCGCCGGCCAGGTCGACCTCGCCCAACAGCGCGTCCAGCACGGCCGCGTGCAGTTCGGCGGTGTTGGCCACATAGACGTAGAGCGAGGCCGGGCCGGTGTCCAGCTCCTGCGCCAGCCGGCGCATGGTGACCTTTTCCAGCCCCTCGGCGCGCATGATGCGCACGGCGGTGTCCACGATCCATCGCCGGGAAAGGGCGGGCTTCGCCGGACGCGCCCGGCGGCTGATCGGCTCTTTTCTCGCTGTCATGGACCGATCGTAACGAACACGTTCGCCGCAGGGAGAACGCCTCGCTCCCCCTGCGGCGGGCAGCCTCGCCGCGAGCCACGCCAGACCCACGACCGCACAGCGGGCCGGACCGCACCCATGCACGGGGAATACACGGGGGAATGCCCGGTGCCCAGCCCGCTACGGCACCGCTCGCACCACGCCGGAACTCGACCTCGCCCGAAAGGCCATGTCGACCGGATGAAGGACGCTCAAGAGGGCGTGAGCGACTTCGCCGACTTCTCCGGATGGAGCACCGCGGAGATCCGTTCGAATCGGTAGATCATCTCGTCGGCGGTCTGCTCGGGGTGGTGCCTCCACCAGGCAACCGCAGCGCTCACCGCCCCGTACCAGAGGTGCGTGGCAAGGTCGGCGTCCAGCGGTTCAGCGACCTGGGCGGAGCCGAGGAACTCGGCCACACCGACCGCTCCCATGCGGTTGAGTTCCCGGCGGTGGACAACGGCTGCCGCATGCAGGGGGCCGTCGGCCGGCAGGGTCGAGTCGTAGACGAGTTCCCAGTCGTGGAGCCGTGACTCGAGCGCCCGGAAGACGGCCTCCAGGGTGCGCGCGGCGCGCGTGATGTCGGAAGGCCCCTCCTGTGCGGATTCGACAGCTGCCACGAGGCGGGAACCGGCCTGCTGCAAGCAGGTCAGGTAAAGGCCGTCCTTGGACCCGAAGTACTCATAGATCATGGGCTTGCTGATTCCCGCCCGCGCCGCCACGTCCGCGGTCGACCCGCGGGCGTAGCCCTTTTTACCGAACTCCTCCGCCGCCGCGTCCAGGATCAGACGCTCCCGCTCCTTGCGGGGCATCCCCTTGGTGCCCACCCCTCGCGTGACCTTCTCCTGCTTGCCCATGACCCCACCCTATGCCAATCTGACCGGCAGGTAACTTACCCGACATTCAGATAGGGAGGTGCGGCCGTGACCGGCAAGACGCGTTCGTGGTGGGGATGGGGAAACGTCGAAGACGCGGTGACCGGCCCGGAACGTGAGGAACTCGGCCGACGCACCGCGGAGTTGCTGCCGGGAGCCGACCTGACTGTGCACGAAGCACCCCCGGTCGAGTCGTTCGGAGTGGGCGCAAGCAGGGTTCAGGCACCGCCGTCCCTGGCACCGATCGTCTCCGAGGACGTGCGCGACCGGCTCGCGCACAGCCACGGACAGGCGTTCCGGGATGTCGTGCGGGCGCTGCTGGGACAGCTGCCTCACGTACCCGACCTCGTCGTACGACCGACCTCGGAGGACCAGATCGTCCACGTGCTCGACTGGTGCAGCGACGCCGACATCGCGGTCGTGCCGTTCGGGGGCGGCTCGTCCGTGGTGGGAGGCGTGGAGCCCCAGGTGGGCGACGGGTACGCCGGGGTCGTCAGCCTGGACCTCACTTCGATGAACCAGGTCCTGGAGGTCGACACGACCAGCCGGGCCGCGCTCGTCCAGGCGGGGCTCTTCGGCCCGCACCTGGAACAGCAGCTGAGGCCCCACGGGTACACGCTGCGGTTCTTCCCCCAGTCCTTCGAGTTCTCAACTCTCGGCGGCTGGCTGGCCACCCGGGCGGGCGGCCACTTCGCGACGCACCTCACCCACATCGACGACCTCACCGAGTCGCTGCAGGTCATCACCCCAGCCGGCGTCGTCACGACCCGTCGACTCCCGGGGTCGGGTGCCGGGCCGTCCCCCGACCGGTTGTTCCTCGGTTCGGAAGGGGCCCTCGGCGTCATCACACAAGCCTGGGTCCGACTCCAGGACCGGCCGCGGTGGCGTGCAGGCGCGTCGGTGGGCTTCGCGCACCACGCCGCGGGCGTGGAGGCGGTGCGTGCCCTGTCACAGTCCGGGCTGAACCCGGCCAACTGCCGGCTCCTGGACCCCATGGAGGCGTTCCTGAACGCAGGTTCCCCGACCGCTGTCCTGGTGCTCGGCTTCGAATCCGCCGACCATCCTGTCAACGCCTGGATGGAACGGGCGCTGGAGCTGTGCCGGGACCACGGCGGCACGCCGGGCGAGCCGCCGCGCTACACCGACGACGCCGACCGGACAGCGCGCACCGGGGCCGCCGACACCTGGCGCTCCTCCTTCGTGCGGATGCCCTACCAGCGGGACGCCCTTGCCGCTCAGGGCGTGATCGTGGAGACCTTCGAGACAGCCTGCACCTGGGACCGGTTCGACGCTCTGCGGGCAGCCGTCGACGACGCGGCTCGGGACGCCATGCGCCAGGTCGGCGTCGAAGCTGTCGTGACCTGCCGGTTCACCCACATCTACCCGGACGGTCCGGCACCGTACTTCGGGATCTACGGGGCGGGCCGGTGGGGCAGGACCGTGGAGCAGTGGGACGAGATCAAGCAGGCTGTCTCCGACGTGCTGATCGCCAACGGCGCCACCATCACCCACCATCACGCGGTGGGCCGCGACCACCGGCCGTGGTACGACCGACAGCGTCCCGACCTCTTCGCCTCCGCCCTTCAGGCCGGCAAAGCAGTGCTCGACCCGGCCGGGATCCTCAACCCCCGTGTTCTCATCGACCCGCTGCGGTGACATTGCGGCACCGCCGCCAACCTGTCGGAAAGGGTGCGATTCTCGGTCTGGTAGGGCTGTCCATAGCTGTCGCTGCTGCCGGCCGGCCGCCGGTCGAGGTGCTGCCTGCCGACGGTGATCTCGCCCATTGCCTGCTCCTGCGCTCTCGGGGCTCGTCGAGACGCAGACCGCGGTAGGCATGCCACCAATGGCTGATTGGCCCTCGCCCCGGAGCGGCGCGCCTGGGAGATTGCAGGTCTGACGCCCCAGACCTTTCGGCAATGGGAGGGTGGGAGAAGGGGCGGGGTCCGGTGCAGCTGCAAGGCGGAGGACCGCGTCATGGCGGAGCCATGGTGCGACAACGCCGCAGGTGTGCGTGCCGGACCCCATGACGCCGCCCTCCAATTGCCGGTCGGTCCTACTTGAAGGAGCTGTGATGCAGGTAGCCGTGGTCACCTTCGACGGGTTCAACGAGCTCGACAGCTTCATCGCCTCCTCCCTGATCAACCGGTGCCGCAAGGACGGCCTGGAAGCCTTCATCACGACGCCGACGCCGGTGGTCACGTCGATGAACGGCGTCGAAGTGACCGGGCAGCGTCCGATGGAGTTCGTGACCGAGGCCGAGGTCGTCCTGATCGGCAGCGGTGTGAAGGCGCGAGATGTGGTCGCCGACGACCGGCTGATCTCCAGGCTGACGCTCGACCCTTCGCGACAGCTGATCGGTTCGCAGTGCTCCGGCGCGCTGGTGCTCGCCCGGCTGGGCTTGCTGAACGCCATGCCGGCCTGCACGGACATGAAGAGCCGACCCTATCTCGAAGCCTGCGACGTCACCGTACTGGACACGCCGTTCCACTCCGTGGGGAACATCGCTACGGCAGGTGGTTGCCTGGCGTCGCAGTATCTCGCCGCGTGGGTGATCACCCGGATGCTCGGCCAGGACGCCGTGCGCGACGTCATCGATTACGTGGCTCCGGTCGGCGAAAACCGGCAAACTGTCGAGCGCGCCATGCGTGCCGTCCGCGCGGGTGAGGTCGCGCTGCACTGACGCTCCGTGAGTCAACCCTCTGTGCCGCTGCTTCGCTGAGTCCTCATGGCGAAGCGGCGGCACGGTCGTGTGGAGAGGCCCGCCGGAGCGGCGGCGTCGGCTCCGGTGGCTGTCGACCTCAGGGCGCTCCGGAGCGATCCGCCCACAAGGCAGACGGGCGCACGGTGGCCGGCAGAGCGATACGCGCCGAAGGAAGGCCGCCCACGGCGGCGAAGCCGACCAGCACAAGGAGTGGCCTCGACACCCCGTTCATCCCTCGGGCTCATGGGCGGTAGTCCCCCTCGTCGAGCAGTTCCCGCACTCGCGCTTTCTTCCTCTCCGCCATTCCTTCGCCGCGCAGTCGCCTTCCCTGCGCCGTTCGGGAAAGGCGGCCGGGTGTCCGACGCCCGGTGGGTCCGTCCGCACCGTCCTGCGAGTACAGCACCGCCGCAGCTGCTGCCCAGTCGCTCGCCACAGCCACCGGCTCCCAGGCATAGCCATCCCAACGCCAGATCAGACGCGGCGCTTCCGGGAAGACGTGCGAACCCCGCCGGGGGCCCGGATTCAGCGCACTCAAGCGCATCCGTCCCTTCTTGCGTCGGCGCTCCAGCTCGCGCCTGCTCACCCAGTGCTCAAACGGCTCCTCGTCCACCCCGCCAGCATGACGCACCTACCGACCGGAGAACTACTCAGCCGCTACCTGAACACCCACCCGCGCCTTCCACTGCCGTTCGCACCGTTCCACGCCGACTGACGAGTCGTCCGCGGCCGCTCGACGAGTTGGCCGTGTTCAAAACGGGCACCTGCCCGGACGAGGGTGACGACGGCGACGAGGCGGGGCGCGTTCACCGTGCACAGCCCCTGACCACGCGAGAATGACCCGATGGACGACCTGGTCACTTTCCTCCTCGCACGCCTCGACGAAGATGAGCAGGCGGCGCTCGACGCCAGTTGGGACGGCTACGACAGCGGCCGGTGGACAGCGCACCACCACGAACAGCACGACGGACAATGGGTCGTCATCGACTGCCACGACAAAGCCGTCACTGGCGTCGACGCCCAGGTGGCCAACGATGCCGCCGTTGCCCACCACATCGCCCGCCACGACCCGGCCCGCGTCCTGCAGGAAATCGGGGCGAGGCGCGTGATCTTGGTCGAGTACGCGACGATGTGCCGACTACGGGACGAGGCGGTGGCGAGGATCGAGGCCGCAGGAGACGCTCCGGCAGCGGAGGACCTCGACGCGTGGGAGCGTACGCAGCAAGAGGTATCGGTCCTCGAAGGCCCCGTCCGTCTCCTCGCTCTGACCCACGGCGACCACCCCGACTACCGTGAGGACTGGCGTCCGTAGCCGGTCAGCCATGGCGAGCGGACATGTGGCGCCGAACAACACTCGGGGCAGCGTGGGACGTTGGCATCACGCGTAGTTGCGCAGCTCGGGCCAGATCGCGCCCCAGGGGCGACGGGGGCCGGTGCAGACGTAGACGTGGCCGCCCCATTCGATGGTGTGCACACCCTCGGGGTTGGAAAGGGTGGCGGCCACGCGCACGTGCCGGAAGTACCTGCGCAGGTGAGCGGCGTACCCGGGGGCGTAATCAGGGCCCGGGGCGACGGCCACCACGGTCGTGGCGTGCGCGTTGCCGGGGCCCCACCACCAGTCGGTGTTCTGGGCGCCCGCAGCGGTGGGCAGCCCGGCGTTTCGGCCCAGTTCGTTGATGGCGCCGGCCTCGGCGTAATCCGCTGCGAAGATCGTCGCGTTCGCGCGCTGCCCGGCCGGCAGCTCTGTCCACACCCGCCCCACGGTACCGACAAGCTGCGGCCAGCCCAGGGTCTCCCCCGATATCGCACTGGTGTCGTACGTCCAGGCCACGTCGGAGGGCGGCAGCACCGGCAGCACGATCACTGCGGACAGCGCGGCCGAGATCGCGGTTCCGACCATCAGGCTGCGCAGCCGGTCCGGGCGGGAATACAGCCATTCGTCGAGTCCCACCGCCCCGGCCGCCAGCAGGCACACGTACAGCCCCGCCAGGTAGTACACCTGCGCTCCGGACGTCACGGCGAAGAGCACGAACAGCACGGCGTACGCAGTCACCAGACACCGCCACAGCGGCCGGCCGGACCGCCACAGAAACCGCAGGCCCACCACCCACAGCACCGCCATCGCCAGGCACGACATGCCGAGCTGGCCCACGATCCAGGTGAGGATGTTTCCCGCGCCTCCGTGCTCCCCGTTCAGTGCCCGCGTCATCGCGAACATCGCCCACCCGTGCCGCGCCTGCCACCACAGGTCCGGCAGCACGAGCAGAACGGCGATCGCGGCGCCCGCGAGGAGTCTGCGGTCGGCCACGGTCCGACGGGCCGGGCCGAGCAGCACGGCGGCCAGCAGGACGGTCCCGAAGATCGCCGCGAGGTGGTTGAATTCCGAGCCGATGCCGACCAGCGCCCCCGCGGCGAGCCACCACCGTGTGTCGCCGGTCCGACCGATCCGCGCGACCACGAGCGCGATCGCCGCCCAGGCCAGCACTTCGTACGGGGTCGTGTTGGCCACGTGCCCGCTGCCCAGCAGCACGGGCATGGTGCCGGTCGCGATCGCCGCGAGCAGTTGCGCCCGCCGCGCGCCGCCGAACTCCCGCGCAGTCAGACCGCCCACAACCACCGTGCCCGCGGCAGCCAGCGCGGACCACAGCCGCAGGCCCGTCGCCGAGACCCCGAACAGCGACAGCGAGGCCCGGGCGAGCAGCGGCGCCAGCGCCGGCTGGTCCACATAACTCGCCTGGAGGTGCCGGGCGCAGTCGAGGAAGTACAGCTCGTCACGGTGGAAGCCGTAGCGCGAGGACAGTGCCATCAACACGACGAACACCACCCCGGCGACGGCCAACACCCGCCGGTCCAGCGGTACGATCCGCCCGCCGTCCTCCCCCGCCTCGTCCGCACGCCCCACGGCCCCCGCGTCCGCCATCCCCGCCACCCCCCGGTCCTCTGACCCTCGGTCGCGTCGTCCGCGCGCCCCGGGCGGCCCGGCGCGCACGGCTCCTGGGCCGCTCGTAACCTTACGCAACCGGGACCGCGCCCGAAAGCGCTTCCGGGCGCGGCCCGGGCGGTCGGCTCACGCCACGCGTGGGAGTACGGCTGCAGGCCGTCAGCCCATGACGCCTGCCCAGAAGGTGCAGCCCCTCCGCGAGTTCCCCGGCGGACCGTCCGTCAGAAGAGGCTGCGGAAAGGAACCTTGATGCCCCTTACGGACCTGCGGGGCCGGAGTTCCGGGTGCGCGCGGCGGCTGCCTCGTGCAGCAGGGACCAGCCGTCGAACTCCGTCGGCCGCCGCTCCCCCGGCTGCCACCCGCGGGCCGACGCCGCGTCGAGCAGGGCCCGGACGGCACCCGGTTCGTGCAGATTCAGCGAGCTGCCCCGGGTGAACCCCACGTCCCCGGAACCCAGGTGAAACCCGCCCGGGACGTACCGGCCCGGGCCACCGGCGAAGACGATGCGCAACGGACCGCCGGTGCCGGAGGGTTGCGGGCACAGCGTGAGGGTCTCGCGGCAGTCCGCGGAACGGCCGCTGTCCAGCACGCGGTGGGCGTGGCGAAGCGTCCACATGTACGTGTTCCCGTCGACGACCAGTCGACGGGGGCTCTTCGGGTTGCGGGGCACAGATCCGAGGGTACGCATCCCGATCCACAAGCACACCCTGTTAAAGCCAGGCCGCGCCAGGACGGACAGGCCGGTCGCCAAACCTCGGTACGACCGGTCGAGATCCGATGCCACGGGACATGAGGACGAGGGGGCGCAGGCTCTCTCCCACACCGGTCCGGGGAGCGGCCACGCCGAGGAAGGGTCAAGGCCTGTGGACCGTGCCACGGCTCCCGATCAGCCGTGGACGGCGAAGTCCTTCAGGGGCCCGCCCTCCGCCCCATCGCACCGAGGGAGACGTAGGGCCTGCAGCGAAATGGGACGGGGCGACCGGACAGCTCCGGTCGCCCCCGTCGACTGACGCGTGATGCTCAGGTGCGGCGGTGCTTTCCGTAGTACTCACCGGTCTGCTGACGGTGGTCGAGGTCGCCGAGATGCTTGTCCTTGTCGAACTCGGGGGCGTCCTTGATCTGGTCCTTGGTCCGCTCGACGTAGATCTTCTCGGCTGCGGCGTCGACACGCGTGACCGTGCCGGCGGGCAGCAGAACGTGCTTGCCGAAGATCCACACCCCGGTGTCGACGACGAGATAGGCCGCGCCGACGTCGTCGGAATGCTTGTCGACCTTGCCGATACTTCCGTCGACCGCCTCGACCTTGTATCCGATGAGGCTGTTGCCAGCGGAATAACCTGTCGTCGGCTGGTAGCCCCAGATATTCTCGCTCATGAATGAATCAGCTCCTTCATCGAAGATATCTTCCTCAAGAACGGCACCCGTTGTCCGGTGAACCGCTCCTCGTCGATCCGTCTGACGGTGGTTCGGTGGTCTGCACGGCGAGCGGGACGGACTTCGTCCTTTGGAGCGGGAAGCACGTACTGAACCCGACACGAAATATGCCGAGACCCGCGCACGCTCCTCGGGAGTTTCCCGAATTACCAGCGGTACCAACGTCCGCGCTTGCCACCGACGGCGCCGGGGCGAATCACGAACCCGAGCAGCCATACCACCAGGACGATGACGGCTATCCACCACAGGGCCTTCAATGCGAAGCCGGCACCGAAGAGAAGGAGTGCCAGGAGCAGAACCAGAATCAGGGGGACCATAGTTATCAACCTCCGAAGGCTCTGCTGCCCCACGGAAGGCCCGTCACACTCTCGAACCGTCGTGTTTCCCGTTTCCCTTCCGGGGAATCCTGCGCAGCCCCGTGCAGCGGCAACTCGAAGTGGTGTCGATGTGTCCGACGACTGATCCCCGAGTCGCGACGACTCACCCCTGAGACCGGCCTGCCAGGCGCGGAGCGCGCACGAGATGACATGCTCCCCGTCCGACAAGACCTGACAGCACGGCATGTCCCCGAACGGGTGGCCGTCCCCCAACATTCGGCCGAGCTTCGGCCGGCCGAGACTCCGAGCGAACACCAGTCGGGTGTTATGAGTCAGTTACTTGGGGCAGGTGAAGCCCCAGCAACCGTCGAATACAAGGTAGGAGCGCCATGTCACCCGTCGACGACACCCCCCGCTACACCATTCCCGGTCTCAGCGCGAAGGACGGCGGCCGGACAATCGGGACGCTGCAACTGCGTCTGCACGCACTCAACGATCTCGCTCTCACCCTCAAGCACATCCACTGGAATGTCGTCGGGCCTCACTTCATTGCCGTCCACGAAATGCTCGACCCACAGACCGCGGCCGTCCGCGAAATGGCCGATGCCACCGCTGAGCGGATCTCTGCTCTGGGAGGCGAGCCCCAGGGAACGCCCGGAGCACTCGTGTCCGGACGTACATGGAAGGACTACAGCATCGGCCGCGCCGACGCTCTCGCGCATCTGGGCGCCCTCGATCTCGTGTACACCGGTGTCATCGAGGCGCACAGGGAAGCGGCTTCCGAAGTCAGCAGCATCGATGCCGTGACGGAAGACCTGCTCATCGAGCATTTGCGGTCCCTGGAACAGTTTCAGTGGTTCGTTCGAGCCCACCTCGAAACAAGCTCCGGCGCCCTTGCCACTGCTGCCGCAAGCACGGAGAAGGAAGCAGCCAAAGCCGCGGCGCCCGCGCGCAAGAAGACGGCCAGCGCCAAGCGGACCACAAAGAAGGCCGCTTCGAACAAGCCTGCTCGCTGACCGTGTCCCGGCACACTGCGAGACGCCCGTGGCCGGCTGACGCGGAATGAACCGGCGCTGCGGGACCAAGCCTTGTGATCTCCCGCGGACGCGGCAAAGGGCCGCCGGGCGGGCTTCACGGGCCGCCCGAAGACGCGGGGTGTCGCCGACGTCCCCTCGTCTCCCCGGTGCTGCATGGCGTCCAGGGCGGCATCGCCCGCGTAGCCGGCCAGGTCATGATCGCCCTCAGCCTGAGCGTCATCCGTGATCAGACGCGCGAACTCTGCGCTGCCCCGGCACCGCACGAAGAGCGGCTCACCAATAGTGCCGCCTTCCACCCACGGCGTGACCGACCCCGCCGAGAATCCACAGGATGACACCGATGACCGCGAGGATGACACCTATGGTCCACAGAATGGAAATTCCGGCTACCAGTCCGATCACAAGCAGGATGACACCGAGAATGATCATGACACTCCCCGATCTTTGCCAGTCATCTTCAATTATGCGCCTGGCCGTCGAAAGACCTTGATTTCCTGCGGCGGAGGAGATCTTGAGGGTATTCCGAAACAAAATCGATGAACCAATGAGTAAGGCGAAAGCAAAGGCCAAGCAGGTCAAGGGCAAACTAAAGGAAACTACTGGCAAGGCGGTGCCCGCTCGGCGATCAGGTCGGTGACGGCGGTGACGTAGGCGTGGGCGGTGCCGACGGATATGCCGAAGGCCGCGGCGATCCTGGCGAGGGTGTCGTGGCGGCGCAGGTACACGAGTGCGACGAGCGCACGTCGGTGCGGCGGGAGCTTGCACCGTCGGTCACCCTCACGGGTGGCCAGGAGCATCGTGACCCATTCGACCAGGGCGTGGGGGAGGTCGAGTACGGCAGGATATGGAACCAACAGGGCTCCCTCGTTCCTGAGTTGAGTCGCCGAGCACCTCCCACAACGGCACGGGAGCCCTGCTCGTTACGGCACCCACCCCCACCTGCCCGTCCTCACGCGACCAGCGGCCACACCGAAAACGCTCACTCATGGGTGACGACGGTACGATCCGCGGCGGCGCGCCTGCCCGCCGCGGCCGCCGGAGAGGATTGAGGCCGTGAGAAAATACATACTCTTCGATCATGATGGCGTCCTGGTCGACACCGAGTTCTGGTATTTCAGGTCCGCGGAACGCGCCCTGATGGAGGCCGGTTTCACGCTGGACAAGGATCAGTACCTCCGGGACATGGCCCGGGGATCGGGCTCCTGGGCCCAAGCCAAGACGGCCGGCATCGACGACCGGACCCTCAGCCGGGTTCGCGAGGCCCGCAACGGCTACTACCAGGAGTACCTGCGGACCGAGGCCATCGAGATCGACGGCGTCGTCGACACTCTCGCCGAGCTGTCGACGTACGTCCGCATGGCCATCGTGACGACCGCGAAACCGGCCGACTTCGACATCATCCATGAGAAGCGCCAGATCAGGCAGTTCATGGAATTCGTCATTGTTCGCGAGGACTACGAACTCGCCAAGCCGCACCCGGAACCGTACCTGGCCGGGCTGAAACGCTTCGGCGCCGCCAGGGAAGAGACCCTGGTCGTGGAGGATTCGGCCAGAGGACTGACCTCGGCTGTGGCGGCCGGTATCGACTGCGCCGTTGTCCATAACGAGTTCACGAAGGCGAACGACTTTTCCCAGGCAAGCTACCGGATCGACAGCCTGAGCGAATTGAAGGACATCCTCCTCGAGGGAAGCTGACCGCCTTGGCGCGGAGCCCGCACCCGGTGCGCCGGGTGCGGGCCGCACCCACGACACCCCCACCCAGTGCACCATCAACCATGCTCTCGCCCAGGCCGACACACGGTGACCGCTGCATCGAGCCCTCTCCCGGGGCAGCCGGCGCGCAAGGTCGGAGGGAGATCACACAGGCACCACGCTGCACGTCTGCGGCTACCGCCTCGCACTGGGCGGCGAGAGCAGTCACTCTTCTTCCTCGTACTCCCCGTCGTCCTCTTCCTCTTCCTCGTACTCCCCGTCGTCTTCTTCCTCGTCCTCGTACTCCCCGTCCTCCTCCTCTTCTTCGCCCTCTTCAACGTCATCCTGGTCTTCCGCGTCGCCTTCTCCTTCCTCGTCACCCTCCTCGTCGTATTCGCCTTCTTCTTCGTCCTCCATCGCCTCTTCGTGGGTGCGGACCACTTCGCCATCGCGGATTTCTCCGCGCCATCCCTCGACCTCTTCGTCGGCGAAGGTGACGTAGCGCGCAAAGTGCTTGAAGTCCAGCCGGAGGCGCCGTCCTTGAGCCCGCCAGAGGTTTCCGGTCTTCTCAAAGAAGCCGGAGGGATAGTACTCGACAACGAGCACAATTCTCGTCAGAGTGGGTCCGAGTTCATGGAAGCTGACACAGCCGCGAGTTGTTCCCTTGGCACCCTCGGATGTCCAGATGATGCGCTCGTCCGGCACCTGTTCCTGGACCGAGGCCTTCCAGCCGCGAGTCGAGGGACCCACTTTGAGCTTCCAGTCACTGGTGCTGTCGTCGTTGCGCGACACGCTGCGGACGCCTTTGGTGAAGGTGCTGAACTTCTCGTACTGAGTCCAGTAGTCGTACGCAGTCCGAAGGGGCACGCCCACGTCGACAACTTCCACGATATTCATGGACTTGCCGCCACCCGACTTGCCTCCGCCGCCTCCCTTACCCAGCAGTTCCCCCACCTTGCCCATCGCGGTGTCCTTGAGACCCTTGGCCTTTGCGCCCAGAAAGGCCTTCATGCCGCCGCCGCCGGGGAGCAAATTGGAGAGACCGCCCCCGCTCTCAGCGACATCGAACAACTGGTCGGTGAGATCGGCGAGTTTGTCGCCGGCTTTACCCACAAGCTGCTCTGCCTCAGCGCCGAGGTAGTCGACCAACTCGTCGCGAAGAAGTTCCATACCCGAGGCTTCCCCGCCACCATCGGAGCCACGATCTGTCCTGGCCATCGGTCTACCTCCGGCGTGTGGTCGTCTTCTTGGCGGCCGCCTTCTTCGCGGGGGCCTTCTTCGCGGGAGCCTTCTTCGCGGGAGCCTTCTTCGCGGCCGCCTTCTTCGCGGGAGCCTTCTTCGCGGCCGCCTTCTTCGCAGGAGCCTTCTTCGCGGCCGCCTTCTTCGCAGGAGCCTTCTTCGCGGCCGCCTTCTTCGCAGGAGCCTTCTTCGCAGGAGCCTTCTTCGCAGGCTTCCTCTCTGGCTTGCCGGCGGACCTCTTACGCGGTGCAGTCCGAGAGGCGGCCTTCCTGGCGGGCGCTCGGCGGCGCCGCGGTGTCTCCTCCTCGGGCTCCTCTTCCTCCTCTTCCTCCTCCTCGGGCTCCTCTTCCTCCTCCTCTTCCTCTTCCTCCTCCTCGGGCTCCTCTTCCTCCTCCTCGGGCTCCTCTTCCTCCTCCTCTTCCTCTTCCTCTTCCTCTTCCTCGGGCTCCTCTTCCTCTTCCTCTTCCTCTTCCTCGGGCTCCTCTTCCTCCTCCTCGGGCTCCTCTTCCTCCTCCTCCGGCTCCTCTTCCTCCTCGTCACCCTTCGCACCGAGGCGAAGCCTGCGATCATGGAGGGAGTCCGCAAGGTCCGCGAGACGTCGGTCGACTGTGGAAGCGAGTGCCTGACGCCCCGCGTCCAGCAGTTCCCCACGCACCTGCTCGTTCAACTCGGCGATTTGCGGAACATCCTTGAGCTTGCGCAGGCCTTCTGTGGCCAGTTGCTGCGGATCGAGCCCGAAGCGCCTCCCAGCGACATACGTCGCCATGGCGAAGGCGAGCCGTCCCTTCTTCGCGCGCCCGAGCACGTACCCACCCGCGACCGCGGCAGCGAGAGCGATCTTGGTCGTGTCGTTCATGAACTGATCCCTCCAGCAAGGGCCATTGAGCAGGAGAGCCAGGCCCGGCGAGTCGCGGTGATACCGTCCGCGTGAATGTCAACTATCCCCCATATATGATGAAATTGTACGTGCGCACGTGGAATGGCGCCCCCTCCGCATCGGAGTCCGACCATGGCCGCAGCAGAGCCCGCCAAGCGGCGGTCCAGGACCAAGCCGGCATCAGCCATGCGCGCCGCAGCGGAACAGCTGCAGGAGCTGCTCGGACGTCCCCCTGAATCGGTGTCGGCCCTGAAGCCGACAGAAGACGGATGGGAGGCGGATGTGGAGGTGCTGGAACTGGAGCGCATCCCTGAGACCACCAGCGTGATGGCCACCTATCGCGTAACACTGGATGGGGAAGGCGATCTGGTGGCCTACGAACGAAAGCGTCGTTACACCCGTGGCCAAATCGACCGACGGGGCTGAATCCACAGGCCCTGCCGGTGAAAGGAGGCACCATGACAGTGGTGCCGCAAAGCGGTGGAAGCATGTCGAGAGGCGGTGGCGGCGGCAGCCTCTACGACGTCCTGGAGCTCATTCTTGACCGGGGGCTGGTGATCGACGTCTTCGTCCGCGTGTCACTGGTCGGGATCGAGATTCTGAAGATCGATGCCCGCATCGTCGTGGCCAGCGTCGATACGTACTTGCGCTTCGCTGAAGCCTGCAACCGCCTCGACCTCGAGTCGGGAAGCAAACAACCGGCGCAGCTGACGGACATCGTCGGCGACACGCTCGAGAGCGGAGCTCGTGGCAAGTCCAAGGGGGCGCTCACCGGCGCCGTGGAAGCCGTGACCGACAGCCTAAAGGGCGGAGGAAGCGGTGACGAAGGCGCGGAGGCGGACGAGGAGACCGAGGAGACGGAGAAGCGCAAGGAGCCCGTTGAGAGGAGACGGCGGGCGACGCGCCGACCAGCACGACGCACGAGGGAACACGAGGAGGAGTGAGCCATGGCGGTATACGTGTACTGCATCGCCGGCGAGAAGCATCCGCTCCACCTCGACGGCGTCACCGGCGTCGGGGAACCTCCCTCGCAGTTGCGTACGGTCACCGAGGGGTCGCTGCGCGCAGTCGTCAGCGATGCGCCGGCGGGCCTGCGCCCCAAGCGCCGGGACCTCACCGCGCATCAGGATGTGCAGAACCGCCTGATGGCGGACGGTACCGTTCTGCCCTTGAGATTCGGCCTCACAGCAGAGGACGACGAGGCAGTGCGGGTGGTGCTGGAGGAGCGCGCCGGCGAGTACGTGGACAGGCTGCAAGCACTGGAGAGTTGCGCCGAGTACCACCTGAAGGTGTCGCAGGACGAGGAAGCCCTCCTACGCCAGATCCTCGAGGACTCGGACGAAGCCCGGGCCCTCAACGATGAGATCCGCAGCGGCACCGCCGGCCCCGACACCCCGCTCGCGCTGGGCGAACTGGTCGCAAGAGAAGTGCAGGCGCGCCAGGAGGCACTGGCCGCAGGCGTGGTCGAAGCGCTGCGTCCGTTCGCCCGGGATCAGGAGACCTCGCAACCGACCGGCAGCGATTTCCTCAGCGCCTCGTTCCTCGTGGCCGAGGACCAGGACGAACTCTTCCTCACCACCGAGTTGAGTCTCGCCAACCAGATGGGGGACGAGTTCCAGTTCCGGCTCCACGGTCCTCTTCCCCCGTACAGCTTCGTCTGAAGGGCATCTGATGGGCCTCTTCACTCAGATCGTGACCCTCCCGCTGGCACCCGTGCGCGGCGTCGGCTGGGTGGTGGACCACGTCCTCGAAGCAGCCGAGAACGAGTACTACGACCCCGCACCTGTGCAGCAGGCCCTCGCCGCGCTCGAAGCGGATCTCCTTGCCGGGCGCATCGATGAGGAGACGTTCGACCGGAGAGAGGATGAGCTGCTCGACCGGCTGGACGAGATCAGGGCGTACCGGCAAGGAGATTCGAGGCCGGGGCCGTGACCGATCCCATGGCCAACAGGCTGGGCTCCTATCCATCCAGGGCGGCACCGCCCTACGCTCAGGGGTCGTCCGCGAACCTCGCCGACATCCTTGAGCGGGTGCTGGACAAGGGCATCGTCATCGCGGGCGACATCCAGATCAATCTGCTCGACATCGAGCTGCTGACCATCAAACTCCGGCTGCTGGTCGCCTCCGTCGACAAGGCGAAGGAAATGGGCATCGACTGGTGGGAGCACGATCCGACGCTCTCGTCCCGCGCCCACGGGGAACGGTCCCTCGCCGAGGAGAACAAGCGCCTCCGGGCCGAGATCGACGCGCTACGGCGAAGCGGGGGGCTCCCCGAGAGCCAGGCGGTCCCCGGCGTCGACGCGGCGCTCAGCGGTGAGGCCCTCTCCGACGGCAAGCAGGAGCCCAGGGCGAGCCGCCGCGGTAAGAGGGCGCGGGATGACTGAGCGGGTCACCTATGCCTACGGCGTCGCCCGTAACTCCGACGGACTGGTGGAGGCGGCGGCCACGCTGACCGGTGTGGCCGGCGCGGCAGTCCACTTGCTGGGGCGTACGGACGGTGACGAGTTGCTGCTCGCGGTGAGCGCGGTGTCCGCACAGGATTTCCAGGAAGACGCCCTCAAGGTCCATCTCGAAGATCTTGCGTGGCTGGAGGCGGTCGCCCGCGCCCACCATGGGGTCATCGAGGCGCTGGCCGCACGCACCACGGTCCTCCCGCTGCGGCTCGCGACCGTGTATCTCGACGACGAGCGCGCTCGAAGGGTTCTGGAGACCGGGTGGAATGGCTTCGCGGAACGCCTCTCCCGCCTGGCCGCCCATATCGAATGGGGGGTCAAGATCTATGTGGAGCCGTCCGCCCGACCCGTCGCTCCCGGCTCCGCATCGGCAGCCGCGAGCGGCCTCAGTCCGGGGCGCGCCTATCTCCGTACCCGCAAGGCACAGCAGAGTGTGCGCGACGACGTCTACCGAGCGGCGCAGAAGACGGCAGAACGAGTCGAGGCCGCAGGACGCAAGCATGCCGCCGACCGTGCCAGCCACCGCGTGCAGCAGGGCGAGCTGGCCACCGATCCGGGCGAGAACGTCGTCAACGACGCGTATCTCGTACCACTTGACCACGCCGAGGAGTTCCGCGACGAGGTGAGTAGCGCCGCCGACGGTTTTCCCGGGGTACGGGTCGAGATCACTGGCCCCTGGGCTCCGTACTCCTTCGCGGAGGCTCCGACCTCACCGGGTGACGTGGCGGAAGGCGCGCCTCCATGACCGGGCCCGGTCCCTCTTCAGAGGTGGAGCCTCTGGCGAGCCGCCAGGTCGCCCTGGTCGATCTGCTGGACCGGCTGCTCAGCGGCGGTGTGGTTCTCACCGGCGATGTGGTGCTGTCCATCGCCGACATCGATCTCGTACGCATCTCGCTTCGCGCCCTGATCATGTCCATCCGCACGTCGCCTCCCGGGAGCGACCATGGGGAGTGAGGAGCCTCAGGACGCCGGGCGTCGGTGGGAGGAGGTGGCGGACGCCGCGACCCGCGCTTTCGGGCTGCTGCCGGCCGCTCCGCAGGACCTGCCCGCACCGGGCGGGACCGGTCGGCCCCGGCCTCACCGGATCAGCACGGACCCCGACAACGTCGAACGCGACCTGGTCAAACTCGTCCTCACCCTGGTCGAACTGCTGCGTCAGCTCATGGAGCGGCAGGCACTGCACCGAGTCGACCAAGGGGATCTCACCGAAGAGGAGGAGGAACGACTGGGAGCGACGCTGCTCGTCCTGCACGATCGTATGAACGACCTCTGCACCCAGCACGGGCTGACCATGGACGACCTCAACCTCGACCTCGGACCGCTGGGAACGCTGCTGCCGCCCCCGGAATGAGCCGACTCCGCTCCACGGCCGGGAAGAGCTGCCGTCGGTCAAGTGCAGTCGACGCGGTGCGGGCGGGTGTGCGCGACGTTCAGACGGGTACGGGTGGGCAGTTGTTTCCACCCGACGGACTGTCGGGCACACTCCACCGGTCCGCGGTACAGCTCCCGCACGAACGGGCCGGGGGCGCCGTCGGGGGTGAGTGTGAGGGTGATGCGTGCCTCGGGGTGGGTGCCGGGCAGGCGACCTGCATCGGTTTCAAGGACTTCGCTCAGCGCGTGGTCGCGGAGTTCGACCCCATCGACGGGCGGCGTTCCACCCACCCATACGGCCGGGGCGGTGTCGGCGCAGCTGGGTCAGCAGCCACCACAGGGTGAATTGAGGAGAGGCCCGGCCCGCGCACACCCTCACGCCGGGCGCACACCGACTCATGGCCTGGAGAACAGGCCTCTGGACCGCGCCATCCAGCGAGGCGGACAGACGCGGCGGCGGGGTCCGACCCGGGAAGGAGCGGCCGTCGCCGCCGCGCACGCGACAGGAGGAACCGCAGCCACCCGTGGCCCCGTCGCCACGGTCACCGAATGCCCGATCTTCAGATCAGGTGTGCAGAATCGCGTTGCGGCCGTCGTGCTCGTCGGCCTGATCGTCATCGAACCAGCAGTCGCCTGCGGCGAGGTAGCGGAAGCCGTACCGCTGCTCGCGCGGCAGCGCGACGGTGACTGCACGACTGCCGTCCGCGCGCGCGACGAAGGGATGTGCGCCAGGCTTCCAGTCGTTGAAGTCCCCGACGACACTGACCGGGCCGACGGGTCGGTCAGCCGGGATGACGAAGGTGACCTCGGTGCGCTTCTTGCCGCGGGCACGCTCAAGCATGGAATACCTTCTTCCCTCGAAAGTGACGTTGCGGTCAGCCTGCCGCCCCTGTCTGCACCGGGCACACCCGGATGAGCCGATCGCGTCGCCCAACCACCCGAGCGGGGCAGCGATGGTGCACGGCGCGGAGGCGGGGCCTGCGGTCGGTCGGCAAGTCACGTACGCGGTCAACAAGTCCGGCGCACGGCACGATCAGCTGGTCGGCTGCGAGTTCGGGGAACAGCTCGGTCCGCTCCCCCAGGAGGACGACGACCGCTCAGGGCCGCCCCTCAAACCCCCGCGGACGCACCACGACGGCGACGGTGCCTCGCCCGCCGTTCACCCGTATCAACGTCGTCCCGCGCGTTGAATCAGTCCGCGGCAGCCACTGGCCGATGCTGGATCCTGTCCGGCTGGAGGTGGCCGACGGTCCGTTGTGGCCGACGACGGACACGAGGAACGGCGGGCACGGCGTTCGAGTGAAGGGTGAGTACGTCATGGGCATCATTGCGTGGATCTTGATCGGGTTGCTGGCCGGTGCGATCGCCAAGGCGTTGCTCCCGGGCAAGGACCCGGGAGGCTGCCTGATCACCATGCTGATCGGTATCGCCGGTGGCCTTCTGGGCGGCTGGCTGGGGAAGGTCATCTTCGGCGTGCACTCGATCAACGGCTTCTTTCATCTCTCCACCTGGATCGCCGCCGTAGTCGGATCCGTCATCGTCCTGGTTGTCTACCGGCTCATCGCAGGACAACGACGCGGCCGCTGAGAGCCTTGGCCGGCGGCGCCACCGTAGAGCCCGGACTGGTCGTCGGGAGCTCTGCGGTAAGTGCACCGCCGGCTTCCCGGTCGCCGACCGTCGGCGCCACGGTCCACCTCGTCAGACCGGTGATGACCAGAGGCGCCACGTCCTCGTCGCTCAAGGCCGCCAGCGGGGAGCCTGGTCATCCGGGGTATCCGGACTCGCGAAGTGGAACGGGACCGAAAGGCGCACAGCCAGGGCTCTACCGGCCCTGTCGGCGGCTGCCGCCGACGGGTGGAGCGGGCCCGCATCCTCCCCTTCACCAAGGTGCCGTACAGCCGTGCCCCGGTAGATGGTGGCCAGTGGATGCTCACCCGCGGGGTCAGCGGTGATCGCCAGCAGGTTCACGAACCAGTCATGAACGGTGTCACCGTCCCACACCGCCTCGATCGCGGTGATACGGCCGGGGCAGCCGGCAGCGCGGGCTGCCAGGGACACCACGTCGAGGGGGCTGTCGGGGGTGCGGGCGATTCTGTCGCCGTGCTGGAGGTAACGGTCGTGGACGACGAGCTGAGCGTCATTGAGTCCCAGACCACGGGCACGGCCGGCCTCGAACACGATGCGGATCGCCTGAATGCGGGCGTCCCGCAGGACGTATCCGTCGACCTGCTCACGAATACCAGCCGGTAGAACTTCCCACCATTCGGACGTATCCATGCCGGCCATCCAGACTCTCTCCGTCTCCCGCACGACCCTCACGACCGGCGCCGCCGAACGCCACTGTACGCACGGCACCGCAACGCCCTTACGCTCGGGCCGGAATGAAGATCCGTCCGGCGAATCACGGCAGCCTCACATCGTCCATGGCGGCCCGTGACGTCCGCGAAGAGGAGAGAGCGTGGAAGATCAGACGCAGCAGGAACAGGTGAGCCCACAGGTGCAGGCGCGCATCCGGAGCAGCTTCGACCGTCAGGGGCTTATGGCCCACCTGGGTGCGCGGATAACGCAGATCGCGCCGGGCCGGGTGCACATCGTGCTCCCGAGCCGTCCTGAAGTCACTCAGCAGCACGGCTACTTCCACGCGGGCGCCACCAGCGCGATCGCGGACAGCGCCGGCGGCTACGCCGGCTACACGCTGTTCCCGGAGAACACCGAGGTGCTCACGGTCGAGTACAAGATCAACCTGCTCGCACCTGCCGTCGGGGACCACATCGAAGCGGTGGGAACCGTGTTGAGGTCCGGCCGCACCCTGACCGTGTGCCGGCTGGAGGTGTTCGGCCTCCAGAACGGCCGTCAGAAACTCGTGGCGAACGGACAGCAGACGTTGATCCGCGTGAACAGCCCCGAGCGGTGACGACGCCGTCGAGGCATTCCGGTACCGGCGAGCACGCTGTGAGCAGGTCGCTGCGCTGAAGTAGCGGGCTCGACGGAGGGAGCGGCATGGCGTGAGCGCCAGGTCACGGAACCCACGCCCGCCCGCTCGCCCCCAGGCCCTACGCAGACCGCTTCATCACCTCGGTCGGGTCGCAGCCGACCCGCGCGTCAGTGCTTGAACACGTCCTTGATCTTTTCCTTGGCCTGTCGGGTGTCACCCTTCGCCTTCTCGGCGCGCCCCTTGGCTTCCAGGCTTTCGTTGCCCACGGCACGGCCTGCGGTCTCCTTGACCTTGCCCTTGGCTTGCTCGACCTTCGATCGAGATTTCTGACCACCGGACATAATGATCACTCCCAACATGTCGAGCATACTGCAACAAGGACAAACTGGACCTTTATGAATGAATAGGACTCCTACACCAGGAGGGTTTCTCAGATGGCAGAATTCGACGCCTTCACCGCGTTGGTGGAATCTCCTGTGTATGTGGTCACCACCGCGGTCGGGGGCAAACGCGCGGGCTGCCTGGTCGGCTTCGCCGGCCAGTGTTCCCTGAAGCCTGCCCGGTTCGTCGTATGGCTCTCCAAGGCCAACCACACATACCTCCTGGCCCGCGAGGCCGAAGTTCTGGTGGTCCACCTGCTCCCTGGACGCCACGACCTCGCCGCGCACTTCGGCGCCTTGTGCGGTGCCGAAGTGGACAAGTTCGCCGACGTCCCATGGAGCGAAGGGCCTGACAAGGCCCCTGTTCTCACAGACGCCCTCGCCTGGTTCGCCGGACGGATCCACCATCGAGTTGACGGAGGCGATCACGTCGCCTTCCTCCTCGACCCCATCACCACGCACGCCCCGCACACCAGCACCGGCACAACACCGCCGCTGTCCCTGCACGACACGCTTGACATCACCGCCGGACACCCCGCGTGAACTCCGCCGGGACTGAAGGCTGGATATCGGAAGAAAAAATGCGTCGGCCTGGAGGCTGCCGGCCGACGTAGCGGCGGCCATGCGCTGCTCGACCACGCCCGTGACGAGCAACGTCCGGGCTGCCGTCACCCTTGATCTGCCCGGCTCCGACTGCACCCAGGATCGGCACTTCTCATCCTGCAACGCGAAGGGCAGGATGGGCTGCATCGCATCAGCGAGGCTGGAGGACGATGTGCCGACGCGGCTGACGGGTCCCGTGGAATGCGCCGTCCTCCTGGCTTTCGACAGCGCGGCCTTGATGCGGCTGCGCCTCACTGCGCCGGGCAGGGTGTGATCAATCGTGCCGTTGGGCTTCCTCTTCTCCGTAGCGCTGCTGACCCTGTGCACGTTCGCCGCGCTGCGGCCACCCCTGCCACCGCGGTCGAGTCCGTCGAACCGATGGTTCTGGCTCGGGTATCTACTCAACGAACAGCCGTTCCTGGGCCTGGCCCTGCTGGTGGCCGGCACCCTTCCCACGCTGTTGACACGGGTCGGTACGCCACTGTGGTGGCTGGCGGTCGCACTCACCGCCGTCCCCGCCTGCGGCATGGTCGCCCTCGCGTTCCGCTCCCGGTCGGCGCGCAGCGTCCTGGAGGCGGCCCTGGCAGCCCGGCCAGGCATCCGGATACCCCACAGGCGACTACCCCTCCTCAGGGTCCTGCTGCTGCCCTTGATTTCATGGCGGCCCGACGTACGCAGGCTCCGTGACCGCCGGTACGGCGACGCCCGGACCCAACGCCTGGACGTATACGTCCCGCGCGCCCACCCGCACGGCGCGCCGATCCTGCTGTATCTGCACGGCGGCGGGTTCATGACGGGCAGCAAGCTTCTCCGTGCGCACCCGCTGCTCCACCGCCTGGCCGGCAGCGGCTGGGTCTGCGCGAGCGCGAACTACCGGCTACGAACCGCCTACACCGACTCGCTCGCGGATGCACGACAGGCGATCGTCTGGTTGCGTGACCACGCCGACGAGCTCGGCGCCGATCCCTCGCGTCTGGTCGTCGCCGGAGGATCGGCCGGCGCACACCTTGGCCGCGACCATCGCGCTGACCGATGACTCGGTCTCCGGCGCCGTCGGACTGTACGGCTACTACGGACCGGCCGGCGCAGACGCATCGGGCGCCCCCGCCACCCCGCACGCCCATCTCCATGCGGACGCGCCACCGTTCCTGATCGTCCACGGCGCCCTGGACACTCTGGTGCTGGTCAAGGACGCCCGTCGCTTCGCGGACGACCTCGCCCGCACCTCCACCGCGCCGGTCACCTTCGTCGAACTGCTTGGCACCCAGCACAACTTCGACTCCTTCCACTCCCTGCGGTTCCACGCCGTCACCGACGCCGTCGAAGGCTTCGCCGCCTGGGCCACGCGCCGGTGACCTTCGCGCGGTAGCGAGGGGCGGCGCGCGGACAGAGACGGCGGAGATACCGGCCCGCCCCGGTGCGTTCCAGCAGTCGGGCGAGTGCGAGGGCCGCATTCACCGCGGACGGACGAGAGGTTCACCTCCGTCGGGAGAACGCTCAGTCAACTGCCTGGCGGCCGTCGGTGGCCTCGTCGGCCTCGCCGCACGGCGCCGAGTCCCTGAACCCACCTGACACGTGATCACCCGAGTACCCATCACACATCCCTGACCGATGGTCAGGCGGGCGCGCTCCGCCGCCCCGCGCGGCGCGCCTGCTGACGCAACTGCGCAGACCCTCGCTCGATCTGCCCTGCGACCGCGCCACCGGAAGGACGTCGGTCGAAACATCGACAGCCATCGGCGCAGCGGCTCCTCGTCGTCTCCCGTTCCGCAGGTGTTCAATCAGCAACCCCTGCCTGCGTGGTGTGCCGCCCCTAGGGTCCCTGAGGGTTTCGAAAGAAGGGGTTCATGGACACACGCTTCGCAATCCGGGCTCACGGGATCACCAAGTGTTTCGGCGACGTCGTCGCACTCGACGGCATCGATCTCGACATGGCACAGGGGCAGATCCACGGCCTGGTCGGACCGAACGGTGCCGGTAAGACGACCTTGCTCGGCCTCCTGCTGGGTCTGGCCGTCGCCGACAGCGGTCGCCTCGAGATCCTGGGCAGGCCGGTAGGGCGGTCGCTCGCCGCTCCCGACGGTGTCGCCGGTTTCGTGGACGGGCCCGGCCTCTACCCCTCGCTCACCGCCAGGCAGAACCTCGCCGCGCTGGCCGCTCTCCGCAGCCGCGACGCGCGGACGACGGACATCGACGAGGTACTTGACGACGTCGGGCTCACCGATGTCGCGGACGACCGGGCCCGCGGCTTCTCCCTCGGTATGCGTCAGCGGCTCGGGCTCGCAGCCGCCCTCCTCACAAAGCCTCGGCTGCTCGTGCTCGACGAACCTTCCAACGGTCTCGACCCGGCCGGAAAGAGACACGTCCACGGAGTCCTGAACCGGCTCGTGGCGGGCGGGACCAGCGTCGTCCTCTCGAGCCATCGCATGGACGACCTCGAAGCGCTGTGCTCGGAGGTCACCATCCTCGCCACCGGGCGGGTCGTCTTCTCCGGTCCGCTGAGCAAGCTCGCCGCAGAGAACCATGAACTGGACTACCGGCTGCTCACCTCCGACCCGCAGGCCGCCCGCGGGCTCGCTGTCGGCATGGCCGGAATCGGCGTCGTCGACGACGCCGGAGCATGGCACGGCGACGAGGTGCTCGTCGTGCGCGCGCTGGTGCCGGCCCTCGATGAACTGGTGGCGCGGCTCGTACACGGGGGCATCGCGGTACGCGAGCTCGCCCCCGTGGTGTCGCCGCTCGAGGCCGCGTTCCTCGCCCTCACCGAGCAGCAGGAGGCCGACCGATGACCGCCACCCTCACCGTCGACAACGTTGCCAGGGTCCACCCCGTATCGGTGGCGCGCGGCTACCGCTTCGAACTGGTCAAACTGGTCTCGCAGTGGCGTATCCGTCTGCTGGTTCTCGCATGCTGGATCGCGCCGGCGCTCTTCGTGGCCGCGGTGAGTCAGCAGAGCTCGCTCCCCTCCGACACCCTCTTCGGCCGCTGGATGCACGCCACGGGGTGGGCCGGCTCACTGGTGGTGCTCGGCTTCGCGGGCAGTTGGGCACTTCCGTTGCTGACCTCGCTGGTCGCCGGTGACGTGTTCGCCTCCGAGGACCGGCTCGGTACATGGCGCCACCTGCTGGTGGCGGTCCGGTCGCCTCGGCGGATCTTCATGGCGAAGGCACTGGCCAGCCTCACCGTCATCCTGCTTCTCATGGCAGGGTTGGCGTGTTCCAGCGCGGTCGGCGGGCTGGTGACAGTCGGCAACCAGCCATTGGTCGGACTCGACGGCCACCTGCTCACGCCTTCGGAAGCCGCAGGCGGGGTCCTCCTCGCCTGGGTGTGCGTGCTCGCCCCGACGGCAGCCCTCGCCGCAATCGGACTGCTCGGGTCGATCGCACTGGGGCGTTCCCCGATGGGGCTGCTGCTGCCCGCGCTCGTCGCGCTCGTGATGCAGCTCGCCCAGATGCTGCCGCTGCCCGTGGCCGTACGTCTCGCCCTGCCCGGCTACGCGTTCATCGCCTGGAACGGCCTCTTCACCAGCCCGTCACAGATCGACCCACTCCTGATCGGCATCGCGGTCAGCCTGGTGTGGGCCTTGTTCGCGACGGCGTTGGCGTACTTCCTTTTCCTGCGGCGCGACTTCACCAACCCGGCGTACGACGGCACCGGACGCCGTGCGATCAGCACCGGGCTGCTGCCGTTGGCCGGACTGGGCGCCCTCACGGTCGCGGTCGTAGCCGTGGCCACGCCGTCCCTGGGCTCCGGAATCGAGCAGGACAAGGTCCAGCGGTCGGTGGCCACGGCCTTCGCCCACCTGTACCGCATTCAGACCGACGAACTCAACCGTCCGGACGTCACCGAGGCGCAGCTGCGGGTCACGGCAGCATGCAACAAGGGCGCCGGGCAGGTCGCCGCCCATGGGCCGGGGAACGACTGGCGATGTGTCGTCACCTGGCATCTCCCCCGGGTCGAGGCCGCAGGGACGGCCATCTACCAGCTCGACGTCACCTCCGACGGCCGGTTCATGGCCGATGGCGACGGGCCGAAGGAGGTGAACGGCTACTTCCTGGTGCGGACCCCGATCGGGGACACACCGAATCCGCTCTGGCAGTTCGACGGCAATGTCGAGCTGCTCTCAGCCACTTCGAAGGGATGACTCAATGCAGGTAACACGCCGCCGCCGGCGTGTCGAGAGGGATTATTTCGTCCTTCTCGGTAGGAGCATCGGCCGCCGGACCACTCTGGTAACGGCAGGCGTCACCGCTGTCGCCCTGGCCGCCACCGGCACCGCTTTCGCTCAGACGCACCAGTTCGGCACCGAACAGGTGGGTCAGACCACCGCTCAGGGTCAGGTCATCTCCAGTGACCAGCACATCGCCCCGTACGGTGACCGCCTCGTCATCAACAACGGCAAGATCATGTCGTCCTCGGTCAGCCCGGACGGCACTCACCTCGCGGCCTCGGTCACCGATGGTGGCATGGCACTGGCCATCGTGGACGTCAAGAACTGGAAGGTGCAGCAACTCGTCGGCAACTCGGCGTCGGCGAACCTGCGCATCAGTGGCAACGACGTGGGCCAGGAAGGTCCCACGTACTCGCCCGACGGTTCGCAGCTGTGGCTGGGCCAGACCGACGGCTACACCAGGTTCACCGTGAATCCGGACGGCAGCGTCGCCGACCCGACGTTCGTCCCGATCCCGGCGGACGGGCCCAGACACGCTCTGGTGGGTGCGGCGCTGTTCTCGGCCGACGGCTCCACCGTGTACTCCGCCGTCAACGGTCAGAACCGGGTGGTCGCCATCGACGCGGCGACCGGGTCCATCCAGCAGAGCTGGGCCGTGGGCAACGCGCCGCGTGGCGTGGTCCAGGTCGGCACCAGGCTGTACGTCAGCAATGAGGGCGGGCGTCCGGCGAAGTCCGGCGACACCACGATCAACTCCTACAACACCCAGGTACCGGCCGATCCGGTGACCGCTGCCACCACCACCGGCACGGTCAGCGTCATCGACCTGAGGAACCCGGCCGCCGCCGTCTCCAGTATCAACGTCGGTCTGCACCCGACCGCGCTGTATGCCAAGAAGGGGGCGGTGTTCGTCACCAACACCGCCACCAACGAGGTGTCGGTCATCGACGCCGCCCGGAACAAGGTCGTGCAGACGATTGCCACCCAGCCATGGCCGGAGGCGTCGGTGGGCTACGAGCCGGACGCGGTGACACTCACGGACGACGGTCACCTGCTGGTGACGCTCGGACGCGCCAACGCGGTCGCCGTCTACCGGTTCACGAGCCCGCAGGAGCCGGTCAGCTACGTCGGCCTGCTCCCGACGGACTACTTCCCCGCGGAGATCGCCACCGTCGGCAACAAGGTGCTGGTCTCCAACACCCGTGGAATTGACGCCCGCCGCCCCACCAACAGCGCCGGACACGCCACCCACGACACGACTTCGAGCCTGCAGCAGTTCACGCTGCCGAACGATCGCGTCATCAAGTCCGAGACCGCCAAGGTCTTCAAGCAGAACGGCTGGACCGGTGGCGCGGTCCCACTGGCGAAGGGCAAGGGCAGGACGAAGCCGGTGCCGGTCCCGGCCCGACTCGGCGATCCCTCGACGATCAAGCACGTCTTCCTGATCGTCAAGGAGAACCGGACCTACGACCAGCTCTTCGGTGACATTCCGCAGGGCAACGGCGAACCTTCGCTGGCGCAGTTCGGCGAGAACGTGACGCCGAACCAGCACGCGCTGACCCAGCAGTTCGGGCTGTACGACAACACGTACGACATCGGCACGAACTCCGCCGAGGGACACAACTGGTTGATGCAGGCAGACAATCCGGAGTACACCGAATCCTCGGCCGGTGAGTACCTGCGCAGTTACGACACCGAGGACGACGCTCTCGGCCATCAGCGGACCGGCTTCATCTGGACCGGTGCGCAGGCGGCGGGGAAGTCGGTGCGGGACTTCGGCGAGTTCCAGCAGTTCCTGGCCAAGCCTTCGGGTTCGACCTGGCAGAACCTGTACTGCGACACGAAGAACATGGAGGCGACCGAACAGGACACCGCCTACCATCTCGACTCGTCCTCGCCGATCCCGTCGCTCAACGACGTGTCGGTACACGGCTTCCCGAAATTCGACACCAGCGTCCCGGACATCTACCGGGCCGAGATCTGGAAGCGTGACTTCGAGAAGAACGGGCCGGCGAACCTGAACATGTTCTGGCTCTCCAGCGACCACACCGGCGGTCCGGCGAACGCGACCGCTCAAGTCGCGGACAACGACCTCGCGGTCGGCAGGATGGTCGACACGATCTCGCACAGCCGGTACTGGAAGGACTCGGCGATCTTCGTCGTCGAGGACGACTCCCAGGCCGGCCTCGACCATGTCGACGGCCACCGCGCCCCGATCCAGATCATCAGCCCCTGGGCCCAGCACGGCACCGTCGACAGCCACTACTACTCCCAGATCACGATGATCCGGACCATCGAGCAGATCCTCGGGATCCACCCGATGAACCAGAAGGACAGCGCGGCCAGCCCGATGACCGGGGCCTTCACCCGTAAGGCGGACTTCGAGCCGTTCAAGGCACTGCCCAACCGGACCTCGCTGACCGCGGGTCTGGCGACCTCGCCCGCCTGCGGCCTGGACACCCCGGCACCGCAGGACCCCAGCGCGGCGCCCGTGCCTTCGGCGAAGGTGCCTGCGGCCAAGCAGGCGGTAGCGGCGAAGTGGGACACCTGGAAGTCGCACCAGCGGCTGACCGGCCCCCACGCCGTGCCCGACTTCGCGAACCCCGCGCAGATGAACCACCTCACGTGGTACCAGACGCATGAGTGGTCCGAGCCGTACCCCGGCGAAGACAAGATTTTCTCGCCGGAGGACGTTCCGGGCGCCTACATTCCGTCGTCGGAGTCCGACGGCTGACCTGGTTCGAAAGCTCAACGGGCCCCTGTACGGCGTCATGCCGGCCAGGGGCCCCTTCCGTCCGCTGCACGGCGAACCACTCAGCTGCGGCCGTCCGGGCGCGGCGCCCATGGCTCAGCTCCAGCCAGGTGCGTGCACGGACCTCATCCACCGGACACTCGGCTGCCTGCTGCACTCGCTCAAAGGGAGACCGCCTCGTGCCGGCGGTTCGGGTCCGTGGGCGGTCACGCCCGCCCGAAGAGCACTGTGCGGACTACAAGTCCACATCACACCAACGGAGTTGAGGCGCGGATTGACGGAACGGCACCGGAAGGGCAAAGATCGACAAGCTCGAAATTGACAACGTTGTCGTACGAGAGGATCGCGATGAGAGCGTTGAAACGCGTGTTCACCGCCTTGTTGATCGCCACCACCGTGGCCGCGGCTTCCGCCACCTCCGGCGTCGCAAGCGCCAAGGAGCAGGGCCCGAAGTTCGCCGATGACCCCACCACGCTGGTCGACACGTCGATCGGCAACAACGGTGACGGGACCACTTTCCCGGGCGCCGCCGCCCCGTTCGGCATGGTTCAGCTGAGCCCCGACACGCAGCTGAACAAGTACGCCTCCTATGACTACAAACAGGACACCATCCTCGGCTTCAGCCACACGCATCTCTCGGGTGTCGGCTGCCAGACGATGGGCAACTTCCGGTTCATGCCGACCACCGGTGCCGTCACGTCGTCCGACCCGGCGCAGTCCGGTGCGAAGTTCAGCCATGACAACGAGACCCGCGCGCCGGGCTACTACGGCGTGAAGTTCGACAACGGCATCCAGGCAGAGCTCACCGCGACACAGCGGACCGGCCAGCACCGCTACACCTACCCCGCCGGATCGGGCGCCGAGAACGTCCTGATCGAGGCCGGCGAGAGCAACGGCAGCACCTACGCCGGCGATGTCAAGGTTGTCGGCGACGACACGGTGGAAGGGTGGGTCCAAGGGGGCAACTTCTGCGGTGAGACCGGGAAGGAGCGCTACCGGATATTCTTCAGCGCCAAGTTCGACCGGAAGTTCTCGGACTTCGGTACCTGGTCCGACGGCACCCTGACTCCGGACCAGCGCGAAGCGACGCGCGGCACCAAGCGCGCCGGCGCCTGGGTGACGTTCGACCCGGCCAAGGGCGACCAGGTCGGTACTTCGGTGGGCCTCTCCTACACCTCGATCGACGGCGCGCGCCTCAACCGCAAGGCCGAGCAGCCGAAGTCGTTCGACAAGGCCCGCACCGGCGCGCACGACGCCTGGCAGGACGAGCTGAACCGCATGCGCGTGGCCGGCGGCAGCACCGCCGATCAGCGCACGTACTACAGCGCGCTCTACCATTCGCTGCTGCACCCGTCGATCGGGTCCGATGTCGACAACCGCTACCGCGGCTTCGACGACCAGGTGCACCGCGCGGATTCCACGTACTACCAGATGTTCTCGCTCTGGGACACCTACCGCTCGCAGAACCAGCTGGTGGCGCTGCTGAACCCGGACAAGGCCACGGACATGGCCAAGTCCGTGCTGCACATCTACCAGGACGGCGGCTGGCTGCCGCGCTGGGGACTCGGCGGCGGCGAGACCAACGTGATGAGTGGCGATCCCATCACCCCGTGGATCGTCGACATCTACAACCGCGGGCTGCTGGACACCCACACCTCGCGCCAGCTCTTCGACGCCCTCTGGAAGAACGTCAACGAGGTCCCCGCGGACCAGTCGATCTTCCGTGGCCGCGACGGCAACCCGACGTACGTCAAGAACGGCTGGGTCGGCTACCAGAACCTGCCCGGGTACCTGTACGGCGACAGCCGCCAGGCGGGCTCGGCCACGCTCGAATACTCGCTCGCCGACTGCGCGCTGTCCACCATGGCCGGCGGCCTCGGTTACCGGGACAAGGCCGCGACGCTGGCTTCGCGCTGCGACAACTTCACCAAGCTCTGGGACTCCGGCGTCACGTCGCAGGGCTTCTCCGGATTCCCGGTGGCGAAGAACGCGGACGGCACGGTCGCCGGTAACCCCGACCCCACTCAGTCCGGCGCCTTCCACGAGGGCACCGCTTGGCAGTACCAGTGGCTCGCCCAGCAGGACCCGCAGACCCTGTACGGCCTCATGGGCGGCCAGGCAGCTGCCGAGCAGCGGCTCGACAAGTTCTTCGACATGCCGACCGTGCTCACCGATCCGGCGAAGGCCGCCTCGGAGTCATGGGTGACCGGCGCGTACGACTACCACAACAACTTCGCCTTCAATCCCAACAACGAGCCCGACTTCCACACGCCGTGGATGTACGCGTGGACCGGCGCGCCGTGGAAGACCTCAGCCGTGCTGCGCGCGATGCGGACGCTCTTCACCGACGACGTGTACGGCATGCCCGGCAACGACGACCTCGGCGCCACCTCGTCGCTGCTCGTCTTCGCCATGGCCGGCATCTTCGAGGCCCAGCCCGGCTCCGCCGACTACGTGGTCACCGCGCCGATGTTCGACAAGGTCGAGATCCGGCCCGAGCACGGACGGAAGATCACCGTCGAGGCCCCGGGCGCCGACGCGTCGAAGCTCCAGTACGTGTCCTCCGTGGACACGAACAAGGGCAAGCTGCGCCAGAGCTGGCTCTCCCACAAGGATCTGCTCCGCTCCGGCACGATCAAGGTCAAGCTCTCGGAGAAGCCGACGAGCTGGGGCGTCGACGCCGCCCCGCCCGCCATGGCCCAGCGCTGAGCCCCTGGGGTGCGGCACCCTCCCCGAGAGGGGGCCGCACCCGGGCGGAGCACCGCCTCGTCGGCCGGTGCGACGGGCGGGGCGGGCTCCGCGCAGGCCCAGGGCCGAGGCCGCCGAGCAGTGGACGGACCGCCGAGGCCACGCCGTATACGCTCAGGCACATGGTTGAGCATCGGATGGTTGACGCGAACGGGGTCCGACTGCACATCGCCGAGGAAGGCGAGGGCCCCCTGGTGGTGCTCCTGCACGGCTTCCCCGAGTCATGGCACTCCTGGCACCACCAGTTCGGTCCCCTGGCCGACGCGGGCTTCCGAGTGGTCGCCCCTGACCAGCGTGGATACGGGCGCAGCGACCGTCCCGAAGCCGTTGACGCGTACAGCATCCTCCACCTGGTCGGCGACGTCGTCGGTCTGATCCAGGCGATGGGTGAGGAGCAGGCGTACGTCGTCGGGCACGACTGGGGCGCGCCGGTAGCCTGGCACACCGCTCTGCTGAGGCCGGACATGGTCCTCGGGGTGGCCGGCCTGAGTGTGCCGCCCCCGTTCCGGGGTACGGAGCCTCCGCTGGTCGCCATGGACAAGAAGTTCGGCGGCCGCTTCTACTGGAACTACTTCAACCGCCCCGGTGTCGCCGACGCCGAGTTCGCGAAGGACACGCGCACCGCGTTGCGCAAATTCTTCTATTCGGCCTCCGGTGAAGCTCCCGGCGCCGGCGCGGGCAAGCAGCCGCTGGTCGATCCGGAGCGCGGCTGGCTCGCGGACATGCCGGACCCCGAGACGCTTCCTGACTGGTTCACCGAGGACGATCTCGACGCGCTCACCGAGAGCTTCGCGAAGGGCTTCACCGGGGCTCTCAACTGGTACCGCAACCTCGACCGCAACTGGGAGCTGACCGCTCCGTGGCAGGGCTCGGTCGTCACCTCTCCCGCCCTGTACATCTACGGCGACCGCGACCCGGTTCCTGCCTTCCCCGGCACGCCCGAACTCATCGAGAGGCTCCCCCGTCTGATGCCCGGTCTGCGGCGCAAGCCACTGGAGCTGGCGGGCTGCGGCCACTGGACGCAGCAGGAGCGTCCGGCCGAGGTGAACGCGGCACTCATCGAATTCCTCACGGACTGTTCCTGAGCCCGGGCCGCCGAATCGGGGAACTGCCATCCGGGCTCCCTCCCCGTGAACCGGGTTCGGCGGTCGGGGAGCTCGTCCCGTGGACCTCGGCGGCGCCCTCCGGCGGCGTGTCCCGGGATGCCGGAAGGGTCGGCCCCAGGCGCGCGAGCGGTGACAGAACCATCAGCGCCGGGGACAGCAGCATGCCTGCTGCCGTCACCAGGAGGCTGGTGCGCAGCCCCCACTCCTCCGCGAGGAATCCGCCGAGCAGCGAGCCGAGCGGGGTCAGGCCCATGCCGCTGAACGCGATCGTCGCTGCGGCGCGGCCCTGCATCCCGTCCGGTGTGACGGTCTGCCGTACGGCCATGACCGTGACACTGACCAGCTGACCGCCGGCCCCGAACACGAAGTTGACCGCGAGGAGTGCGGAAATCGTCACCGCTGAGGAGCCGTTCAGCGCGGGCACACACAGGAAGGCTCCATCGCCGAGTACTGCCGCGGAGACGAGTACCACACCGTGGCCGAACCGACTCGGCAGGCGAGCAGCCAGCATCGAGCCCAGAAGCGCGCCCGGACCCGTCGCCGCGAGTGTCAACCCCACGGCGGTGCCCGACATGTGCAGTTGGAGCGGCAGGAAGAGCAGATACACGGTCATCGCGGCAGCGAAGGAGAACTGGAAGGCGGCCGAGGCCAGGCACACGGTCCGCAGCAAGGTGTCACCGGCGACGAAACGGATGCCCTCACTGATCCGCCGCCGTACCCGCGGGTGACGGGCCGGGCGCTCCGGGACCGATTCGGTGCGGCGGATCCGTCGGATCGACAGGAACGACACTGTGAACAACAGGGCACTGGAGGCCGCAGCGATCGGCGCCGACAGCATGGACACCAACGCACCGCCGAGAGCAGGGCCGCCGATCTGTGCCGCGGACCGGCTGGCCTCCAGTGCGCTGTTGCTCCGTACCAGTTGATCGCGGCGCACCAGCCGTACGGCTGAAGCCTGGTATGCCACGTCGAAGAACACAGACAGGGCCCCGACGGCGAAGGCGACCACGAACAGTGCGGGCAGGCCGAGCGTCCCGAAGAGGCCGACCACCGCGGCGGCGCCCAGGGCAAGGGTCCGGCCGACGTCCGACAGCACCATCACCGTACGGGTCCGCAGGCTGTCCACCCAGGCGCCGACGAAGAGCGAGAGCAACAGGATCGGTGTCTGCCCCACCGCGCGAAGGGCGCCCAGCTGAGCGGCGCCGGCGTCGAGCGTCAGGACGGCGCAGAGCGGAAGAATCACCAGACTGGCGTGTTCGCCGAGTTGGGAGGCGGTCTGCCCCACCCACAGTCTGCGGAAGTCGCCGTCCCACCACAGGCTCGATGGAACAGGCAGACCGGAGTCGGGTACAGCAGGGGAAGCGGACGGCACGGGGAGTCCTTGGGTCGCCGGCGAGGCCCGCTACCGGGCGGCGCAACGGGTGCGCCGGCGGTTCGGGCAGGAGAAGGCTCGCTGTGCCGCAACACCGTGGGCAGCACGCGATGACAGGCCGATCACGGCCTACAGCGTCAACGCGCGCTCGGACGACCGGGCATCTCTCTGACTCCTCGTGGGTGACTCGCTGCCCGCACACTAGCTCTCCGTGACCCGGCACGGAAGCGGGTTTCGTCGCCCCTCAACGCCAACCGGACGGACTGAACGGTGTTTCGGGGAGAAGGAAGCTGCCGTCATGCGCATGCGCCCGCCCGGGACCGGGGGACAGCCCTCATGGGCACGCAAGGCCCGTGCGGCGCGCGACGACGCCGTCAGGCGCGGGCGAACGCCAGCAGGTCGGCATTGAACTGGTCGGCGAACTTCGGGATCATCGACAGACCGTGCGGGGCGCCGGGGTAGACCTTGAAGGTCGAGCCCTTGACCAGCCTCGAGGACTTGTTGCCCGCGGCCACGATGGGCACGATCTGATCGTCGTCACCGCGGACGATCAGAGTGGGGAGGTCGAACCGCTTGAGATCCTCGGTGAGGTCGGTCTCGGAGAATGCCTTGATGCAGTCGTACGCGCCCTTGATGCCCACGGACATCGACCACAGCCAGAACTCGTCGCGGATGCCCTGCGTCACCGTCGATCCGGGGCGGATCGCGCCGTAGAAGGCCGCACTGAGGTCCTTGTAGAACTGCGAGCGGTCGTTCGCGACACCGTTGCGGATCTCGTCGATAACGTCGATCGGCAGCCCCTCGGGATTCTCCGGCGTCTTCAGCATCAACGGCGGGATCGCACCGAGCAGTACGGCCTTGGCCACCCGGCCGGTGCCGTGCCGGCCGATGTAGCGGGTCATCTCGCCGCCGCCGGTCGAATGGCCCACCAGGATGTCCACCGACGGCGGTCGAGAACCGGGACTGCGTGCCCGGCATGAGTGGTGGGCAGTGCTGTTCATGCCGAACTTCCGCACGATCAGCTCGGGTTCACCCTGCCTTTCTAGGTTGTGCTGGCTGCCGCCGTCACCGCACGGGAATCGGCCGGCCCCCGAGGCCGACGTGATTCCGGCGACGGTCCCCGTCCGGGCGCAGCCCCGTCCGCCGAGCAAGGAATGCGCCATGCCCTCATCAACCAGTCGCCGCGACTTTCTCCGCAGGTCGGCGACGACTCTGGGAGCGGCGGCCGCAGCGTCCGCGCTCCCCGGTTCCATCAGCCGGGCGCTCGCCGTCGACGCGGCAGTCCGCACCGGAACCATCAAGGACGTCGAGCATGTGGTGGTCCTGATGCAGGAGAACCGCGGCTTCAACCACTACTTCGGCACGATGCGCGGGGTGCGCGGCTTCGGTGACCGGTTCCCGATCCCCCTCGAGAGCGGGAAACCGGTCTGGTACCAGTCCGACGGTTCGAGAGAGATCCCGCCCTACCATCTCGACCCCGAGCGCTCCAGCGCACTCCTCGTCCCCTCGACCCCTCACTCGTTCGCCGACGCACAGGCCGCCTGGAACCAGGGCAAACTCGGCTACTGGCCGAAGTTCAAGACCGAGTACTCCATGGGTCACTACCGGCGGGACGACATCCCGTTCCAGTTCGCCCTCGCCGAGGCGTTCACGATCTGCGATGCCTACCATTGCTCCGTCACCACCGGCACCGACCCCAACCGCATCACGTTCTGGTCGGGCTCCAACTTCAACCCCGAACTCGGCCGCCGCGGCATCAACGCCCAGCACGACCAGTCCGAGCCCAACAACCTCCGGTGCTGGATCAACGGTGAATGGGTGCCCGGCGCGTGGCCGCAGACCTACAAGTACGCGAGTAACGCGTTCGACTGGGACACCATCCCGGACGTGCTGGAACGTGCCGGCGTCAGCTGGCACATCTACCAGGACATGAACGACAACTGGACCGGCGCGATGCATGGCTGCCTGGCGTTCGAGAGTTTCCGGACCGCGCGGCCCGGGACCCCGGTGTACGAGCACGGCATGACCGGCGGCCCCGACTTCCTGGACCGGCTCCGGGACGACGTGCTCAACGACACGCTGCCGCAGGTCTCCTGGGTGCTGACGACGGCGGCCGACTCCGAGCACCCCGGTGCGGGCTCCAGCCCCACGCACGGCGGCAACTTCACGGCCGACGTGCTGGACGCGCTGACCGCCAACCCCGACGTGTGGAGCAAGACCGTCTTCCTGCTGACCTTCGACGAGAACGACGGGCTCTTCGACCACGTGCCCGCGCCGGCCGTTCCGTCCTACAACCTCGACGGCACGCTCGCCGGCAAGTCGACGGTCCCGCTGGACGGTGAGTACTTCGACGCGTCCGCCCAGACGTCGTCGTGGCTCAAACCCCAGGACACGATCACTGGCACGACCCGTCCGTGGGGCTTGGGCCCGAGGGTGCCGCTCTACGTCGTCTCCCCGTGGAGCCGTGGCGGCTGGGTCGACTCCGAGGTCTTCGACCACACCTCGATCGGCATGTTCCTCGAACAGCGCTTCGGCGTCCGGATGGACACCATCAGTCCGTGGCACCGTGCGGTCTCCGGGGACCTCACTTCGGCCTTCGACTTCAGGCGCCCCAACGTCCGGCGATTCCCCGCACTGCCCGACCAGAGCGACTGGGCCGACTCCGACGCCCAGCAGCGCACCCTGCCCGCGCCGAAGGCGCCGACGACGGCGGAACCGCTCTTTCAGGAGCACGGGACGCGGTACTCCCGCGCGCTGCCGTACGAACTGCACACCGACGCCTCCGTCGACCACGCCGAGGGCAGGGTCACCCTCCGGTTCATCAACACCGGCCGCAAGGGCGCCGTCTTCCACGTGTACGACAGGAGCCACCTCGACCGGATCCCGCGGCGTTACACCGTCGAGGCCGGGAAGCAGCTCACCGATGTCTGGGACGCCATGGTGGCCGACTCGGGCGCGTACGACCTCGAGGTCCACGGCCCGGGCGGCTTCTTCCGTTCCTTCACCGGGAGTACGGCCTCCGAGGCCGGCCCCGAACTCCGGGTTCGGTACGACCGCTCCGGAAGCTCAGTCGTCCTCACCGTGCACAACCCCGGCCCGAAGCCGGTCACGCTGCACATCGAGCCGCACGCCTACCGATTCTCCGAGCCCCGGACGGTCCATGTGCCGCCCCGCAAGGAGGTCGAACGGCGCTGGTCGCTGAACCCGAGCGGCCACTGGTACGACTTCAGCGTCACGGTGAACGGGTCACCGCTCGAGCGCCGCTTCGCGGGCCGCGTGGAAACCGGCAGGGACGGGATCAGCGATCCCGCCATGGCCGCCCACCTCCGGTCGACTGAGAGCCCCGCAGCCGCCGGCTGATACCGGCCCCGGGCGCCGTCGGACACACCATGCGGCGGCGCCCGAGCAGCACGCGGCGCGACCGTGCAAGTGATCCGCACACGCCGGGCATCGCGAGGAGCCGCTCCGGAAGGTGCCACCTCCTCGAAACTGCAGATGTCGTACGACAAGCCGTGCAGCAGGATGACCGGGGGACCGTCGGCCGGGCCGACCTCGGCGTACCCGACGTTCAGAAGACCGGCTCTGATCTACTTCGACCAGCCGAAGACGGATGCGTGCCCGGCACGGTTGTGGGAAGTCCCGCCGACTTCTCCTCACCGGACGTGGCCGCCGATGCCGACGCCGTCGAGAACGCGGGCAGCGAGGCCGCGGCAGCACCTGCGGAGAACATCTTGGAGAACATTCGCCTGTCCATCACTTGCGCCTTTCTTCTTGCTCCATGTCTGTCCGAGCCGCCCGTCGAGGGGCCCTGCGCGTGCGCGGCGGGAAGGCCCCCGACGCTGTGGGCCGGCGCCGTGTGATCCCGCGTGCCGACTCACAGCGCCACGCGGCCGGGTCACGATCTCGGAGAACAGAGCATCGACACCCGTGTCAGGCGCCGGTCGGGGTGACGTCTGCGGAGTAGACGAGGGCGATGCGGTGGTTGTACTGGATGGTGTACATCTGCTTGGCCCCGATGACGACCGCGCCGGAGGTGAAGTAGTCGTCGGTGGCGGCCGGTTGGGTGGTGGCGACGTAGGCCTGGCCGGGCGGGACCGTGTAGTAGCTGATCGGAGTCTGGGTCGAGGGCGACAGGCCGGCGGGGTACTCGGCCCGGTCGGGGTAGCTGGAGCCGTAGACGGGCACCGGTGCGGAGTCGGTGGCGCTGATCAGGGTCACATCGTGGGCGGGCGTGGTGTTGCAACCGTTCGGGTTGTGGAACCACACTTGTGTGCCGCTGTACCAGATGGCAGTCCAGTCGCCGTCCTGGCCGGCCACCACGAACTGCTGTCCGGCCTGGGCGGTGGAGCCCCAGTCGTTGATCCGGTCGGTGCCCGCGCCACCCTCGTGGATTGCCTGGTCACCGAAGAGCGGGGCGGTTGCGCTCGGCGCGGTGCGCAGCTGAACGAAGTTCGAGGGCTGCCGCTGGTCGGTGCAGGCGGTGGTGGCGCCGGTCGGGTCGTCCGACGGGCAGATCTGCACGGTCTGCTGGTTGTCCGTGAAGCCGGGTGTGATCGTGACCGCGGAGCCGACCGGGCCGACCCCGTGAGGTCCGGTCACCGGGGCGCCGAGAAGGCTCATGAAGTGTTCCCAGTCCCAGGAGGTTCCCGGGTCCCAGTGCATGCCCGCGACCAGAGTGGAGTTGGGTCCGGCAACATTGTCATGTCCGAGGATGTGTTCGCGGTCCAGCGGGATACCGAAGCGCTGTGAGAGGTACTTGACCAGGTTCGCCGTTGCCTCGTACTGCGCCTCGGTGTACCAGGTGCCGCCGTGGGCTGCGAAACCTTCGTGCTCGATGCCGATGGAGTGCAGGTTGGTCGAGTAGTTGCCCGCGTGGAAGGCGATGTCCTTCGTGGGCACCATCTGGGTGACCGCACCGTCGGAGGAACGCATGACGTAGTTGGCCGCGGAGCCGTCCGCGGCCTGGAAGGCACTGATGGCCGACTCGTACGAGGACTCCGTGTCGTGGATGACGATGGTGTCGATCCTGATGCCGTTGTCGGGCCGGCTGGAGACCTGCCCGTTGGAGGGCGAGGCCGCCAGGTAGGTGCATTGGACCACGGGCGGACACTCGGTCGGCGTGGGCTCCTCGCCGGTGAGCGCGAGCTTGCCCAACTGGCCGGTCGCGGTACGGACTCCGGCGTTGGCGCGCATCGATACACGCTGGCCGTCCTGGGTGGTGCGGCCGGCCCCGGCCCTGACGGTTGCGTAGACGCGGTCGGCGAACGCCGTGGCGCTGTCCCTCTGCGACGAGCCGCTGTAACGGGCCACCGCCGCGTACCACTGCCCGGCGTCGGCCGGCGTGTCGCCGCTCACGGCCCGCTGGTACGCCGCAAGCAGGGCCGCGCCACCCTCGATGTTGGCGGCGGGGTCGTTCCGCAGGGCTGTCGGCGACAGGCCGGTCAGGGTCGCCGCGGCGTGCACCGTGTGCAGGGCCGGATCGCCTGCCATGGCGGCGAGGTCGCCGCGGCCGACAGCGCCGGCAGCGCCCGCAGCCATCATGGCGGCAGTGACGTCGGTGAGGTGCATCGGCCCGTAACCGCCGCCGGTGCTCATCTGGCCGGTGTGTGCGTCCCACGCCGACTCCTGGTACGCCACCGCGAGCAACACCTGTGCGGGCACCTGGTACTTGGCCGCGGCCGACGCAAACTCCCGCTGTCTGACCGTAGACGACGAGGCGTCGGCGCCGGCTTGCGCGGTCGGTGGCAGGAGGACGGAGAGGCCCGCCGTCAACGCGCTTGCCGTGGCCAGTCCGATCAGCCGACGCCTGTGCTGTGACGGAAGCTCCCGGGAAGCGTCGTTCATTTTCTTCGCCTTCATGTGTTTCCTTGCCTCTGAACAACTGGTCAGGGGTGAGCTGCCTGGCATCTCTGCTCGATCCGACCGGACCGAGAGGCACTCCGAGACGGAAGGAGGACGGCTCCGGAGGCGGCCGCGCGGTGAACGGTTTCTCGGGCAGCCGTTGTTGAAGTCAGCAATCTCGGACCGCGACAGCAACTGTGCGTCCACATAGGTGCGTTCGCACTTTAGACAGAGCAAACTCGACCATGCAAGCGACACTCGCGCCGTGGAGTTCGACCACGGACAGAAGCGCGGCCTCTAGCCGAAGCCAGTCGACAACGTCGAATTCCGTCATCGATCCGGACGACCCGATGCCGGGGCGAAACCCGGTGGGGCAGGGCGGGTTGTGGGACGGTGAGCAGGACGAGTACCGGCGCCCGGTCCCGAAGAGGGAGCCGCCGCAGCGAGCGGGACCCGGTCGTCCCGTGGAGATCGGCGCATGGCCGATCCGAGTACCACGATTCCCATTGAGTCTTCGCCATCTTCGAACATGCAGGTCGGAGGCTCTGGCGTGGTGCTCGCTCGGGGTACTCATGCTGATTTCGGGCGGGAGTCTGCGGTCTTGATCATCCGTCATGTCATCGGTCGAGGCTGTCACATCTGGGTCATTGAACCCAACCCAGCCAGCCGGGTTGTTGATGTCAAACAGCCGCTCGCGGCGGCGCGGCCCGAACGGCACATCAGCCCCCAGCGTCATCTCCCGGTGCGGTGCGCTCTCGCGGCCCACGGCCGGCGACGGCATCCGCGAGGGTCGCAGCCAAGTTTCCGTTGTATGTAGTGTGCGGAAATGGCAAGAAGCGAGCGGCTCGCGGAGCAGTTGGACTGGCACTGGCGCACAAACCTGCGGCCACGGCTGGACGGTCTCACCGATGAGGAGTATTTCTGGGAGCCGGTGCGCGACTGCTGGAGCGTCCGCCCGCGTGGCACGTCGGCCGCACCGATGTCGGAAGGTTCGAGGGAGTGGACGATGGACTTCGCGTCCCCTGGCCCGGTGCCGGCGCCGGTGACCACGATTGCCTGGCGGTTGGCTCACATCATCGTCTCGTGCCTGGGCTATCGGGTCGGATGGTACTTCGGCGGCCAGGACGTCGACTCCCAGACATTCGCCTACGCGGGGACCGCTGACGAGGCGCTGAAACAGCTCGATGAGATGTATGGGAGATGGAACGCGGGGGTCCGCGAGCTCTCGGACGCTGACCTGGAGAATCCGCCCGCGGTGGGTCCCGAGCGGTTTCCCATGGAGAACAGGGTCCTGCACGTCAACAGGGAGCTGATCCATCACGGCGCCGAGATTTCCCTGCTGCGCGACCTCTACCGCTGGCAGGACGGAGCCGTACCGCGCCGAATATGACTTTTCCGGTAACCGGCGATCGAGCTTCGGAAACCTACGTGGATCAGGGTGCCGTCGATCAGGACGACCTCGCCGTCCCGTCGGGCGATCTTCTTCAGGGCGCGGTCCAGCCGTGGTGCCTTGGCGGCCAGCAAGGTGATCAGCTCGTCGCGCCAGCGCCGGATGGTGGTGGCGGCGCGCCGCCGGCAGCCCCGACCGGCTCGCCCCGCAGCTGGTCCTTCTTGCCGAGGGCGCCCAGACCACGGCAGCCGTCTCGGGAGACCCCGACACCGCGCTACACGCCCGCGCCGCCGCCGACACCCTCATCCGATGCGCGCTGGAAGACGAGGCCGCGGCCGCCTCCTGAATCCGGCAACACCGCGCCCCCTCGCTCCATCAGGTCCGGGTCATCTTGCGTCCGCCGCTCCCGCCGGGCCCGGTGCGGGAGTCCGAAACCGTACTCCCGCACCGGAGTTGATGATTCAAGGGGCGCAGAAGCGAGCAGGCGAGAATCATGGACTCCACTCCGCGAACCACCCCATCGTCCCCACGAGCCTTCCGTCCGTGGGGACGCGGACCGGCCGGGACCGGGCGCGCGCTCAGCCGGTACGCCCTCGTCCCGGCGGCAGTCGCATCTCTCGCCCTGGGCACCGCCGGCTGCAACGACGGCCCTTCCCCCTCGACCGAGCCCGCGGGCTCCAGCAGGTCGGCCCACGGCAGCACCGCCCCGGACACGGCCATCGCCCCGGGCGAGCCTGCTCCCACCAGGGCCGCCACCCCGACCACCTCGACTGCCGCATCCACCCCGGTGACCGACAGCGGTCCGGGGCGCTGCACGACCAAGGAACTCACCATGCGCCTGGCGCAGGGCGACCCAGGAGCGGGCCAGATCCACTACCAGCTCACACTGGTGAACAAGTCCTCCCACTCCTGCACCCTGACCGGCTTCCCCGGGGTCTCTCTGATCAAGCGCGACGGCAGTCTCATCGGCAAACCCGCCGACCGTGAGGGCGCCGCGGGGCGGGCGACCGTCATCGGCGCCGGCGACTCGGCCGAAACCACTCTGCACACCCTCAACCGCGGGATCAAGGGCTCGAAGTGCTGGGACCGGCCCGACTATCTCCGGGTCTACCCTCCCGGCTCCCGGGAGGCCCTGACCCTGCGCACCACCCAGCCCCTCATCTGTGGCGACCTCTTCCGGACGACAGCGGTGACCGGCTGACGCAGGAGCGGCCGGCCGGGGCGGCCCTCGTGGGGACGGGCCGCACGTCCGGCGTGCTCCGGCGGCCGTCGCCGTTACGTCCGCCGGCCCGGGCGAGGCTCAGCACGGGCGGCAAGCAGACGGCCTGTCGGGACCGGTCGAGATGCGACGCCCCTCCCCCGCCGGTCCACGCGTACCGGCCTCGCTCCCACATCGTGGACGCACCGGTCACCGCAGCCGACGTTCCGGACGGACCCGTTCAGTCGGTGCTGAATGTCCGGTCGACGGCCAGCGTTTCTTCGTAGAGGTGCATGCGGACGATCTGACCGCCCTCGACCAACAGGTGCATGGCCGACGGTGTGGTGAACTCCTTGCCACCGACCGCGAAAAGAACCCCGGACGTGCCCGCCTCGCCGTCACCCTGGCCGGGATCGTTCTCGTCCTCGTCGCCATCCCCGTCCGGGGCACCGGCGACATCGACCACCCTCACGAGTGGACGGGCGCTCGACGATCACAGTTGTCCTGACTGGACTGTCAGGCATCACGCCCCGGTGGGCATCGCGTGCCGGCGTCATCCGTGCTGTCGTAGCCGAGGACATCCCCCAGGAATTGCTGCCGGCATTGATGGTGCGCTGCTCGGCGGCTCCGGGGCGCCGGGCGCCGACCCCGGCGCTACCGACCGGCATCCGACTGACCCACATCGGGCTGATGAAGATCGGGGCCGACGATGCTCGGGGAGCGCGACTCGTCGTTCAGCAGAGGCGTCGTACCTGGATCCGGGGATGCGGACCCGCTGCGATGGATCCACAGGAGTGCTCCCGCCAGCAGCGCGATGCCTCCCAGCAGCCAGGGCACTGGGCCTGGCCGGAGGGTGCCGACTATCAAGCCGGTCAGCGCTGCCACCAGTTGCAGGGCAAGGGACTGGACGGACAGCGCGGTCGCCCGAACCGCACTGGCGACACGGCGGTGCAGGATGTCGTTCTCACTCGGTCCCGCCGCGCCGAGCCCGAGGTAGACAAGACCGTAACCGGTGGCCGCGAGGATCACGGAGCCCACTCCTGTAGACCCTGCGGTGGCACCGAGCAGGAGCAGTCCGCTCGCGCCGGTGCCCAGACTCACGACGACCGCGCGCTCGCCGGTGCCCGCCAGCCGGGCAGTCAGCGGTGCGAGGTGGCTGCCGATACCGGAGCAGATGAATCCGGCGCAGGCGAGTGCGGCGAAGAGCACCGCTCCCGACTCCGATGCGCCGGTGAGGGCCGCAGCACGTCCCGGTGTGAGCAGTTCGATCGCGGCCAAGGCACTGCCGGCGGCCCCCGCGCTGAGAAATACCCGGCGAACCAGCGCGTCACGGGCCCCCAGACGCAACCCGCCCGCGACCGTCGCCGGGATGTCTCGGAGTACATCGCGCAGCGTGGCCGACGGCCGGGACGGCTCGGGGAGAGCGGTCAACACGTACAGCACGAAGGCGATCTCGACCGCCGCACCCAGCAGTAGCGGTACGGAGAGAGGCAGCACCCGGCCGGAGGTGGCTTCGCTCAGCCATGCACCGAGGTCGGGCCCGGCCCCGAGCAGCCAGGGAAGGGCACCGCCGAGCAGAGTGCCCGCGGCGAGTGCGGCGGAGGTCGCGGAGGAGCCGCGGGCCAGGCCGGTGCGCACTTCGGCGCCGGGCCCGGAGTATGCGTGGACGAAGTCGACGTACCAGGCTTCGGCCGGTCCGCTGGACAGGGCGCGGCCCGCACCCATCAGCGCCATGCCCAGGCCGAGCAGCCAGGGAGCGGTGCCCAGGCCCTGAAGGGTCAGGGCGACCAGGTTCAGCAGGCCGGCTGCGGCCAGGACCGCGCGGCGTCCCAAGACGTCGGACAGCCCTCCGGTCGGCAGTTCCAACGCCGCGGCCGTGAGGGAGTGCGCGGCGAAGAAGCCCGCGATGGCCGTCATCGTCATACCGCGCGCGGTGAACAACAGGATCAACGGGGCGATGGTCAGTCCCAGTGGCAGCCAGAAGAGAACACAGACCGTGACGTAGCGGCGGCGTGCCGTGTCTATGTCCAGCGGTCTGGTCATGAAGCCTTCTCGGCATCTGTCTCAGCGGCTGCATCTGTCTCGGCGGCGCGGGCGTCCGGCTCCGTGCCGGATTCGCGCGGTGCCAGTGCCAGCCCGGCGGTCAGGAGTACGACCTGCGCCGCGCGGGGGTCCTCCGCGTCACGGGCGGTCAGTTCCTCCAGCTTCCGGTCGAGCACTTCCCACAGTTCGGTGAGCGACTCGGAAGTCAAACGGGGCATCAGGTCGCTGATTCCGGAAGGCTCCACCCACTCCTGCCCCAGCCGGCCGTCGGCGATATCGGCCTCGTGCTGGACGAGTGCGGCCTCCAGGTGCTCGATCTGGGCCCTGCGCGACAAGCTGAGCCAAGCGCGGCTGCCCGGCGTGGCTCCCATTTCCTTGTTGCTCCAGGAGGTCACGGAGTGCACCGCCTGCCAGCGACGCTCCCGCCCGTCACGGTGCTCGGCCTCGGCGACGAACGCGTACTTCGCCAGGACCCGCAAGTGATAACTGGTGGAAGCGGACGACTCCCCGGTCCTGACCGCGAGCTCGCTCGCGGTGGCTGGACCGTCCTGTCGCAACATCCCGAGCAATCGGATGCGCAACGGATGTGTGAGCGCCTTGAGGGCTGCTGCGTCCTGCTCCGGATCGAGTACGCGTCTCCGCTCGTCACTGACCATGACCGGAGGTTAGAGCTCTCGAAAGCTTTCCAAAAGTATTTTTGCAGAATTTGTTTTGGAAATGATGCGCGGGGGCGTCGACCTCACCCTCGGGCACCGGCCCCGGAGACCGCGGTGTCCGGGGCTGCCTCCTCGAACGTGGTGCCGTTGCCCGCTCCGGCCGAACGGCCCGGCACCGTACGGGAGTCCCAGCCGGCGATGTCCGCGGCACGAGCTCGGCAGATGGCCGAGTGGACCGTCGTCCGCCGCAGCGCGATCAGGTCCCGGTCCACCTCGATGCCGAGGCGCCGGAAGCCGGGTTGCGCAGACTTCGCTCTCCTGCGAAAGCGACGTAGGGGGCGACTTCGCACGGGAGCCAACGCTTCAGACCGCTGATGTGTTCCGCGGCAAGCCGGTCGTCGGACAGGGTCCCGCGCGGATCGAACGCGGCAGTGCGCACAAGGAAGTAGTCGTTGATGACACCGTCATAGCCCGCGGCATGTCCTGGAGCGATGACTTCCTGGTGCCAGACATGCGGCGGATCGGTCGCGACGGCAAGGCCGACCTGGTCGGCATCCGGACACTGGGTCGCTGCGTCGGTGTGCTGTCGATCAGACGCGGGTGGGGGCGTCGGCCGGCCAGGCATCGACAGGCCGGACCGCCGCCCGTTCCACATCCATCAGGTCTGTCGGATGCCGCGGCTGTCAGCACGGGTCGTCGGCGTAGGCCTCCCGAACCCGTGAGCCAGACAGTCACACTCCCGGGTGACGGAACTGGACTGCCCACCCCATGGACGGCAATGACACCTCACCAAGCGCCGTGCTCGAGCAGGCCGAGGGTCAGGGCGGCCACCGCGGTGGCCAGGAAGACGATTCCGCCTACGATGTTGCGTGAGCCCACCCGCAGGTGGGCGATGATTGCGCCGATGAAGTACAGCACGAGGCCGGATGCGGCGAGGGTGCCCAGGAACGGCACGGCGAGCCCGGCCAGCAGCCCCACGGTGCCCGCGGCCAGCAACCCGCCCAGCACCGGTACCCACTTCCGCGGCAATCCCTTCATGTCCGCTTGGGTCTTGGGGTATTCATGGCCGATCAGGTAGGTGACGGCAGCGGCGCCGTTGAAGACCGCGCCGAGGATGGTGACCGTGACGTAGGCGGCGTGCACGCTAACTCCACTTCTGTGAGTGCAGGTTCGTTCGACACCCCACCGCGGGATGCCGTGCTCCTGGCATGACGAGTCAGCGACTCGATTTGTGACATCGATCGACAGTCGGATGTGCCAGGAATCGCGAAGTCCCGACAGTCGTTACGCGACGCCACACGATGGTGCTGTCGGCAGTTGGAGTGCTGCCCGCACGACGATGATCGCACCCGGCCGTCAACGACGCCCCCCAGGGCGGACAATTGGTCGTCATCGGCTTGCGACTTGGACCGGCCGGCGGGGGTGCCCGTGAGGTGGGTACGTCAGAACGGCCGCGGGTCCACGTGATCAGGGGGTGCCCTGCGCCCAGCAATCACAAGGGGCGGCTTGGCCACGCTGCGATTTCACCTGCTTGATCCCTCCCGGACGGCGGTGCAGGGTGGATCCATGACATGGACAGCACCTCCGGTCGAGCGCACCAAGCAGCTAGCCGGCCTGGGTACCGTAACTGAGCGTCAGATGTTGGAGGGTTGGCTGAGCTGGCACCGAGAGACATTGCTGGCCAAGTGCGCCGGGCTGGATCCGGCCCAATTGGCGCGGGCGACCGTGGAGCCTTCCCACCTCACCCTCCTTGGCTTGGTCCGGCACATGGCGGAGGTGGAGCGATGGTGGTTCCGGCGAAGCTTCGCCGGTGAGGCTGTCGGCGATGTCTTCACCGGTCCGTCAGATGGCAACGAGGGACTCGACGGAGTCCACGCAGCCGATGCGGAGGGAGACTTCAGATTGTTCCAGACCGAGGTCACAGCATGTGAGGCGGCGGCGGCCGGGCACGACCTCGACGAGACCTTCATTTCCTCTCGCGGAGTTCCCCTCAGCCTGCGCTGGGTCTACGTGTTGATGATTCAGGAGTACGCCCGCCACAACGGCCATGCCGACTTCCTGCGGGAGCGGACCGACGGGGCAACGGGCGACTGAGCCTCTTCCTCACTCGGTCCGGCAGTGGGTGCCCAGGAGATGGGGGGTGAGCATCGGAAGGGGCCCGTGATCATGGTGTTCCCTGCGCTCAGCGATCACGGGGAGGGCTGCCGTGCCCGCACATCCATCGCGCCTGCTCGAACCTCTCTGGAACCAGTTCGTGGCGCTCCTGCCCGCTCGAGGCTCTTCCTCGATCTCCCTCCGGGGTCGGCCGGCTCCTGCTTCGCAGCGGCTGAAGCGTTCCGCAGTGGCGGCGCGGGCTGCATGCCCGGCGGAGCAGCCCACGCAGGAGTACGTCGGCTGCCCCCGGTGCGCGTCGTGTTGTGGGATGCCGGGCTGTCAGCGGCGGCCCTTGATCCGGTCGAGGCCTGCGACGCCGAGCGCGGCGAGGACGATCTGGATGAGCCACTCGCCCCAGTCGACGCCCTTGGTGTCACCGATGCCGAATCCTGCGGCGATCGCTGACCCGATGAGGGCAGCCACGATACCGACGACGATGGTCCACAGGATGCCGATGCGCTGCCGTCCCGGAACGACGAGCCGCCCCAGGACACCGATGATGATGCCGATCACAGCCGCGCTGATGATGCCCGAGATTTCCATCTCCACCCCTTCGTTGACCCTTATGCCTCCCTTACGGATGCCCGTTCGAGGTGAGTGCAGTCGCTCCTCTCGTGACGTGATGTGCACTCTCTCTCGCCTCTGATCAAGGTCACGACACGATGCGTGCGACCGGCGCATCATCCCCGTTTCCCCCGGTGTTGCGCCGGGCGGCAGTGCCTGCCCGTCGGATACGCCACACGCTGTCGTCCCTGTAGCCCTCGATCCCGTCCGGTGAAACACTCGGCTGCCGGACGGTCTCCTTGGTCTCCACCGTCCAGTGCCCGCGGGGCAGCGCGAGCCGGTCCAGGAGTCCGTCGAGAGTGGGAAACTCGAATTCGAAGGGCGCCTTGCTCTGCCATGACGGCCATCCCCCGTGCATGACGATCAGCAGCGTGCCGCCCTCCGCCACGGCTCCGGCGGCCTCCCGCATGATCCGTTCCTGGTCCAACCCGACCGGGGACTGCAGATATTGCGCGCTGATCAGGTCGAAGGAGCCCTTCGGGAATGTCTCTCCGAGTTCGTGACGTGCCCAGTCCGTCCGCTCGCCCACTCCCGCTTCGGCCGCATGAGATGCGGCGCGCTCCAGCGCCGTCCGGGAAATGTCGGCTCCGGTGACCTGCCAGCCGCGCGACGCCAGCCACACCGCGTCCGCGCCCTCGCCGCATCCGAGGTCCAGAGCCCGGCCCGGCCGGAGGTGACCCGCCTCGCGCACGAGCAGCGCGTTGGGACGGCCGCTCCAGACACGGTCACGGTCGCGGTAACGGGCCTCCCAGAACTCGGCGGGCTGCGTCGGTGAGACAGGGGACATAGCGACTCCTCGGCAGGTCGAACGGAACGTGCGCGATCACGGGCCGAAGCCGGCGTCCGACACCGGATCCAGGCCCGGACCCAGCCTGCCCCGCGCTGCGGAGCAACGATGCATACCTTTGCCGGTCCGGCAAAGGACAGCCCTGACCGACGTCAGGAGGAGCGCGGTCGCTCACATGTCCCGTGCACACACGTCTCCGTAGTGAGAGGACGGCGTGCGATCACATTCCCGTGTGCCCACTGCCTCAGCCTGCAGGTTTGCACCTCCAGGGCGCGTAACCGCCTCCTTCGCGCGGTTCCGACCGGCTCCTGCCGCTGTTTACCTGGTAGCTGCACACGACGACGTCGCGCATCACCGACCGCTTCGCTCACCCTCGTTCACCTCCCAGGAGGGAATGTGTCCGTACCGGACAGCGCCACCGGTCCCACCACCGACGAACCCGCCGGCGAACAGCTCTCCAGTCTCAGCACCCATGCGGCGCGCAGACTTGCCACCACCACCAAGTCCGCGCCGCAGATGCAGGCCATCACCTCCCGGTGGCTGCTGAAGGCTCTGCCCTGGGTGGACGTCAAGGGCGGCACGTACCGTGTCAACCGCCGTCTACAGCTCAGCATCGGCCGGGGCAGGGTGCAGTTCGAGCAGAACGGCGGGGACGACATCAAGGTCATTCCCGAGACACTGACCGAGCTCCCGGTCCTGCGCGGCTATACCGACACCGCTGTCCTCGAGCAGATCGCCTCCCGCTTCCGGGTCCGGGAGGTGCGGGCCGGTCAGATCCTCTTCGAGGCCGGGCAACCGGTGACGGAGACCTATCTGGTCGCCCACGGACGGCTCACCCGCTACACCGCCGGCAAGTACGGCGAGGAGGAGGTCCTCGGGGTCGTCACCGACGGCGACCAGCTGGGGGACGAGGCCATCGGCCAGTCCGACCCGCTGTGGCTGAGCTCGGTCCGGGCCGAGACCGCGGGCACGGTGCTCGTACTCCCCTGGCACGTCGTCACGGAGATCACCGATCGGGCACCGTCCCTCGCGGCGCACCTGGAAGCCTACGCCGATCGGCAGCGACGGCCGATGAACCGCAAGGGCGAGGCCGATGTCCCGGTGCAGGCCGGCCACACCGGCGAGCCGACGCTGACCGGCGGCTTCGTGGACTACGAACTGGAGGCTCGCGAGTACGAGTTGTCCCTCACCCAGACCGTGCTCCGCGTCCACACCCGGGTCGCCGACCTCTACAACGACCCGATGGACCAGACCGAGCAGCAACTCCGCCTGACCATCGAGGAGATCCGAGAACGCCAGGAGTGGGAACTGCTCAACAACCGCGAGTTCGGGCTGCTGCACAACATCGACTACGGCCAGCGCATCAGCACCTTCTCCGGTCCGCCCACCCCGGACGATCTCGACGAACTGCTGTCGATGCGCCGCAAGACCCGGCTCTTCGTCGCCCATCCGAAGGCCATCGCAGCCTTCTTCCGGCAGTGCAACCGGCGTGGTCTGGTGCCCGGGACCGCGAACGTCGACGGTCACGAGGTGCCGGCCTGGCGAGGCGTCCCGATCTTCCCCTGCGGCAAGATCCCGGTCAGCCCCCAGCACACGACCAGCATCCTCGCGCTGCGTACCGGAGAGGCTGACCAAGGAGTCATCGGTCTCTACCAGACCGGAATTCCCGAGGAGTACCAGCCCGGGCTGAACGTCCGGTTCATGGGCATCAACACCACCGCGATCATCAACTATCTCGTCACCGCCTACTACTCTCTGGCGATTCTCGTCCCCGACGCGGCGGGGATCCTGGAGAACGTCCAGATCGGGCGGACCGCCGAATGATGCCGATCGACACACGGGGTACGGAATGAGCTCGCAGCCGAACTCGACCGCCTTGTTTTCGCCACCCGGGCCGCCCGCCCTCTCCTTCGCCCTCCGGACACGGCGCGCCGGGGCGATCCCCGGGCTGCGCCACCGACCGGCGGTCCCCGCCGATCCCTGCAAGGTCGAAGAGGTCGATCGCAGACTGGAAGCCTGGGCCCGTGGCCTCGACCTCTTTCCCGAGACGTGGTTCGAGGACTTCGCCGGCTTCCAGTTCGGCCGGGCCGTGGTGCTCCAGCATCCGGGAGCGGCCGATCCGGAACGCCTCACCGCCGCCGGCAAGCTGCTGCTCGCCGAGAACGTCATCGACGACTGTTACTGCGAGGACAGGGGTGGATCACCACGAGGCCTGGGCGGCCGACTGATCATGGCCCAGTCGGCGATCGACCCGTACCACGGTACGCCCACGACGGAGGAGCAGTGGCGGCACGGCATGCAGACCGACGGGCCGCTCCGCTCTTACCACGGTGCTGTCCAGGAGTACGCCGCGTTCGCCACGCCCAGCCAGACCGACCGCCTGGTGCACGATCTCGCCCGGCTCCATCTGGGTTACCTCGCCGAGGCCTCCTGGGCCGAGACACGGTACGTGCCACGGGTGTGGGAGTACCTGGTGATGCGGCAGTTCAACAACTTCCGTCCCTGCCTGTCGCTCGTCGACGCCGTCGACGGCTACGAGCTGCCGGAGGCGGTGTACGCCCGCCCCGAGATCCAGCGGATCACGGCACTCGCCGGTAACGCCACCACGATCGTCAACGACCTGTACTCCTTCACCAAGGAGCTGGCCAACGACCCCACGCATCTCAATCTGCCGCAGGTCGTCGCCGCCGACGACCGGTGCGGCCTCAAAGCCGCCTACCTCAAATCCGTCGAGATCCACAACGAGATCATGACGGCCTTCGAAGAGGAGTCAGCCGTCCTGTCCGCCACCTCGCCGCTCATCGCGCGCTACATCGAGGGGCTCGCCGCCTGGGTGTCCGGCAATCACGAGTGGCACGCGACGAACACCCACCGCTACCACCTGCCGAACTACTGGTAGCCACCCGAGTCCCATCACACACGCTACAAGGAGTCACTGTTGACCACTGCTCCCCACGTCACCGCGGCCGCGCCGGTTCCTGCGCAGTCCACGTACCAGTCCCGCGTCGCCGAGTACTGGAACATCGAGGAAAACCCGGTCAATCTCGAACTCGGCAAGATCGATGACCTGTACCACCACCACTACGGAATCGGGACCGCGGACGACTCCGTGCTCGACGAGCCCGACCCGACCCGGCGCCACGAGCGGATCACCGCCGAGCTGCACCGCCTGGAACAGGCCCAGGCCGAACTCCTCGCCGCCCGTCTCGGCCCTCTCTCCCCCACCGACCGGGTCTTCGACGCGGGCTGCGGACGCGGTGGCGGTAGCGTCGTGGCCCACTCGCGGTACGGCTGCCAGGCCGACGGCGTCACCATCTCGGCCAAGCAGGCCGACTTCGCCAACACACAGGCCCGCAAACGCGGCATCGAGGACAAGGTCCGCTACCATCACCGCAACATGCTCGACACCGGGCTGCCGACCGGTGCGTTCGCCGCCTCGTGGAACAACGAGTCCACCATGTACGTCGAACTGGAGCTGCTGTTCGCCGAACACGCCCGGTTGCTCCGTCGGGGCGGACGCTACGTCGTGATCACCGGCTGTTACAACGACGCCTACGGGCGGGCCTCGCGCGAGGTGTCCCTCATCAACGCCCACTACATCTGCGACATCCACCCGCGGTCGGCGTACTTCCGAGCGATGGCCCGCAACCGGCTGGTCCCCGTCCACGTCGAGGATCTCACCGAGGCCGCTCTTCCCTACTGGGAGCTGCGCAGCAAGGCCGATGGCCTGGTCACGGGAATCGAGGACACGTTCCTGACCGCGTACAAGAACGGCAGCTTCCAGTACCTGTTGATCGCAGCCGACCGTGTGTGAGGCCACGGCCGGGACGTCCTGATCGGTCCGCGGAGTGTCCGGGACGCCCTCGGGCACTTCCGCCCCGGCAGAGTCCTGCCTGACAACAATTCCTGCCCGGCCACAGGTGGCTGGGCAGGAATTCAGGTTTTCGAGCCACGCGTGTCGCCCTCGGCGCGATGCCGTGGGCCAGGTCCTTCGCAGGCACTCGAACTCGCCTGTCCGGTCATGTGTCTCCGACGGCCGATCGCTCATGTCACAAAGTGGTGAGCCGCTCCGTCATGAATGCGTGAACACCGGCCACGGCGGTGCGCCGAATGTGCGGCCCGCTTCGAGGAGGAACCACGTGTCCAGAGCTCAGGCGACAAGCGAAAGCGCGGAGTTCAGCCGCTTGCACGATGCCGTGAACACCGGTGACGCGGAGGTCATCTCGAAGACGATCGACGAGGTCGTCGCGCCGGACCTGCTGTTCCACGCACCGGTACCGACCGGTGTGACGGGGGTGCAGGCACTCAAGCAGGTGTGGACCGTGCTCCTGCGTGCGTTTCCCGACCTTCACGTCGCGGTCGAGGATGTCATCGCCGAGGGGGACAAGGTCGTCTTCAGGAACACGGTCACCGGGACCCACCTGGGCGAGTACAGAGATCTTCCGCCGACCGGCAGGCCCGTCAGATACGACGAGATCTTCATCATGCGCTTCGCAGGCGGCCGAATCGCCGAAATCTGGGGGGTCGTCGACGTCTACTCGCAGATGCGACAGCTCGGCATGATCTCCGGAGGTTCTTCGTGACGGTGGTGCAGAAGAGCCCTGTGACGGCCACCGGGTAGGGCGGAGAGACGTCCCTGGCTGGGCGCACCGGGCGATCGGACGACGCGGCGAGGCTCCGGGCCGTCATGGTGCGCCCGCCAGGGAAGACGGGACGTCTCTCGGTCTCAGGCCTCGTATTTCGCGGCGAAGTCGACGTCGCCTGTGCTGACCGTGCCCGCGGTCCGGCCGGGAGCTGTGTGGTATTTCCAGTACATGTTCGTGTGGGCGATGACCTTGTCGGGTGACGGCGCTCCGTACTCCGACAGATCCTCCGTGGTGTGGGCGTCGTCGACGAGCGTCGCGTCGTAGCCACGGGTGATCGCCCCGTGGAGTGTCGAGCGGATGCACTCGTCGGTCTGCGCGCCGGCGACGAAGAGGTGGCCGATGCCGTGCGCGGCGAGCACCGACTCCAGGTCGGTCTCCTCGAAGGAGTCGGCGTACGCCTTCTGCACCAGGGGCTCGGATTCGCGCCGCACGAGTTCGGGTACGTACTGCCAGCTCTCGCTGTCCCGGACCAGTTCGTCGCTGTTGTGCTGGATCCAGACGAGGTCGATACCGGCGGCGCGTGCCTTGTCGACGAGGGTTCCGATATTGGCGACGACGGCGTCCCGCGCGTACGCCTCCCCCACGACGCCGTTCTGCACGTCTATGACGAGCAGTGCGGTGTTCGGCCGGTCGACGAGCGTGCTCACGGGTCCTCCTGGCACACGGGGATCGAGGTCACGACGATGCTATGCCGGCGCGGGCCCGCGGCGGGGCGTCATGGTGGATCACGGGACAGCCCTCAGAGTTCGTAAGCCTTTTCGTGGCGCGGCTCGTAGAGCCCCAGCTCACCACCGCCCGGCAGCCGGATCCCGGTCCTGATCCCCCAGCCGGCGTCGGTGACCGGGGTGCACTCCACTCCCTTCGCCGACAGCTCCTCGACGGTCGCCGTGACGTCGTCGCACATCAGGAACAGTTCGTGTGACGATCCGTCAGCCGGGTGAACCGCCACCTCGGCGGGGGGCAGCTTGAAGATGAGCCAGCCCCCACCGGCGTCGACGTGCGGATACTCCAGGACGTCCCGGAAGAACGCGCGGTCCGCCTCGGGGTCCTGGCTGTGGACGATGATGTGTGCGCCGTTGATCACCCGTGAACGGTACCCAACGTCGGCAGCGGAGCCCGGCAGTGACGCCGTCGTCCATGGCGGCCGCTGCCACCGGGTTGCGAATGGCCGAGGTGCTTGTGCGGGCAGGGGTGGCCGGGACAGGGCGCGGCGGGGGGGGGGGGCGCCCCCCCCCCGGCCCCCCCCCGGGGGGTGGCGGGGGGGCGCGGCGCCGGGGCCCGCGGGCGGAGGGGGGCCCGCCCGGGCGGGGAGCGC
>NZ_JBHVWN010000004.1:173672-230041 GCF_042882275.1 Streptomyces sp. NPDC058231
GCTCCCACGGGTTTGGTATTGGCGGTGGTGTTTGGGGGGGCGGGGGGGGCGGGGTCTGGGCGGGGGCGGTGCCTGGCCGTACCGCCCGGGCCCCCCGCCGCGGTTGGACCGGTCGGTCCGCGCTACGGTTCCCGGCGGCTCATGCGGTACCGCGCTGCAGGTACGCGCGGTCCACCGTCTGCCGGACGGTGTTACCGGCCGTGTCCTTCGCGGTCACACGCAGCGTCACATATGTGTCGCCGTGCACCCGGGCCGGTCGCTCCACCGTTGCGGTGAAGCCGCTGCCTTGGCGGGCCGTGGTGGCAGCGGTCCAGGTACGACCGTCGTCGTAGGACGTCTCGACCTTGAGCGTCACGCCGCGCGGCGCCGCCATGCCGTCCTGCATCCGGACGTTCAGGCCGATGCTGTGCCTGCGCCGGGGGCCCACCGCGTTCCGGGCGTCGACCGGCGCGGTGTAGTCGATCTGGAGCAGCGGCAGCAGGGCCGTGCTTGCCGCGGTGTCCGAGCGGAACGTCCACGACGTGCGCGTCCCGGTACCGAAGTGCCAGTCGGCCGAGGTGCGGGCGGTCGCCAGGTCCAGCCGGTAGTCGGCCTTGCCCGCGGGCACCTCGAAGTTGCCCCAGGCGCCCTCGTCGGACTCGGCGATCCGCTTCCCGTTCCGGTACAGCACCGCTGTGGCCGTGTCGTTCGCCTCGGACGTCCGGGCGCCGGTGCCGACGCCACCGCCGCCGAAGGCGTCGGCCTCCGCGAACGACCAGTGGCCGGAGCCGGAGTCGCTGAACTCCGGCACGTACACCGACAAGGTGTCGCCGTTGCGCACCGACGGCAGGTGACCGCCACGCGGGATCGACGGGCGGACCACCGCTCCGAACCACCGCTCCGTGGCACGCCGGCCGGGCCGGTAGGTGTGCGGGGCGTCGTGCATGCCCGCCTCCAGCGGGAGATCGGGGTTGTCCACGACATTGTGATGCACGACGTGGTTCCACAACGTGTCACCACTGCTCACGTACTCGACGCGCTCCTGCCCCACGGCAACGTAACGGCTGTACTGGTTCCACGCGGTGTCCTGGAACGGCCGCCATCCGAAACGCTGCTCACTCGCCCAGCCCGAGGCACCGGTGCGGGTGTACGTGCTGTGTACCTCGGCGGTGTTCCGCGCCGAGACGGTGTGGATCACCTGCTTGGGGATGGAGCCCTTCGAGACCTGCATCACGTCGTACAGGTACGGGCTGTTCACCGTGCCGGAGAACTGCACCGACGTCGTGCTCCTCTTCACCCGTGCCAGGAGCTCCGCCCCGTTCTTCCAGGACGTCCGCATGGTGGGCAGGGCCCAGCGGTCTCCGTTCGGCTGCCACCGGGTCCAGTCGCCTATGCCCTCGGGCTGCACCGCCAGCAGTGCCTTGACACCCGCGGCCGCCGCGGCCTTCGCAACCGCCCTGTCGTCCACGGGGTATTCGAGCCGTACGACGGCCAGCTTGCCGCGTGCCCGGTTGAACCCGGGCGCCGTCGACGTGCCGGCGTCCACGGCGGTCAGCCGCGCCCCACGATCCCCGAAGACCTGGGAGTTCGGGTAGTAGTACGGGGTGAACCCCAGAGAACTGCCCGGGACCTTCGCCCGCAGTTGTGGAGCCGTCATCTGCCAGCGCGAGGAGAACTCGAAGGCGCCGTCGGTGACCGGAGCGGTGGGGCTGACGTAGAGGCGCTTGACCTCGTCGAAGTACATGGCCCCCTGGAGCAGGCCGTGACCGTCGATCTGACGGTAGAACATGGTGCTGAGGATGCCGCGCTGCTCGGCGGGGCGAGGCGTGCGGATCTTCACCTCGGTGACCTTGGAGGCGTCCAACGTCACTGTCATGTCCTTGGTGACCTTCACGTCGGGAGCGACGATGTCGCCTGCCTCGTGGCCGTCTTCGGCAGCGTCGTAGAAACCGCCGTTGATGTAGTACGTGCCCTCTTCCACGACGGCGACCGCCGCGTCCCTGTCCGTGTACTGCACGAACCCGTCGGGGCCCCAGATGTTCGGCAGCCAGCCCGGCATGATCTTGCCGTCGCGGTTGCGGTACACCACGGTCAACCGGTGCTGCGGGGCGTGCACCACGAGGGAGACGGTGGTGTGGGCGACCACGGCGCCGCCGGTGGACCTGGCGGTGACGTATCCGAAGTAGTCGCCGCGCGTCACATGGGTGGCGTCGGTGTTCAGCGGCACCTCGGCCGTGGCTCCGGGGGCCACCTTCACGGTGTCGGAGCCGAGGGTGACCGCGCCGGCCGGGAGGGCGCGCCCGGTGCTGGTGGCCAGGGTGGCGGACAGGGAGAGTGTGACTTCGCGGTCGCCGGTGTTGGTGTACCGGACGGTGGCCGACCGTCCCCCTGTGCCGCCGGCCTGAAGGGGCGCAGGAGTGACACTGCCGGTGGCCGTGACCGGGCCGATGGCTGCGGCCAGATCGATGCGGCCGCCGCCCTGCTCGGCGACCTTCGTGCCGGATACCGTGTGGGATGTGCTGATCAAGGCGTCCTTGAGCTGTGGGGCGGTCCAGTCGGGGTGCTCCTGCGCCAGCAGCGCGGCGGCGCCGGCGACATGTGGCGTGGCCATCGAAGTGCCTGAGGCGGAGGTGTAGTTGACGTCGACCGGGTCCCCCATCGTGGTGCCCGACGCGCGGGCGGCGACGATGCCGACGCCTGGGGCGGTCACGTCGGGTTTGACCGCCTTGTCGCCGAGGCGCGGGCCACGGCTGGAGAAGGTGGCGAGTGAGTCGTCGCGGTCCACGGCTCCGACGGTCAGCGCGGCGTCGGCCGCGCCCGGCGAACCGACGGTGGACGGCCCCGGGCCCGCGTTGCCCGCCGCCACGACGAAGAGCGCGCCGGTGGACGCGGTCAGGGCGTTGACGGCCTGGCTCATCGTGTCCGTGCCGTCGCTCTCCCCGTCCGAACCGAGGCTCATGTTGACGACCTTGGCGTGCCGCTCGCCCGCCGCCCACTCCATGCCGTCGATGACGCCCGACTCCGAGCCGGAGCCGTCGTCGCCCAGCACCTTGCCGACCAGCAGATCGGCCCGCGACGCCACACCGCGACGGCTGCCCGACGACGCCGCGCCTGTGCCGCCGACGATCGAGGCGACGTGCGTGCCGTGGCCGAAGTGGTCATCGGTGCTCGAACTGCCGGAGAAATCCTTCTCCTCCGCGATTCGCCCGGCCAGGTCGGGGTGGTCCGCGTCGACGCCGGTGTCGAGGATCGCCACCCTGACGCCCTGGCCCTCGTAGCCGGCCTTCCAGGCGGTGGGGGCGTTGATCTGCGCGGTGCTGCGGTCCAGCACCGCCTTCACCTTGCCGTCCAGCGAGACCCGGGGAGTGACCGCGGACCGGGCGGCGTCCGATGTTCCGCCGGGATCGAGCGTCTTCCAGAACGCGCCCAGGTCCTCGCCGGCGACCCGCAACGACCGTGCGTGGATGCTCTCCAGGCTCCGGGAGCGCGTCGTAGCAACGCGGAACGCCACCAGTCGGTCGGCAGTCGCCTCGGCGGCTTTCGCCGCCTGCTCGGTGACTCTCGCTCCGTTCCGTGCCGGCTGCGGTCGCGAGGAGACGATGAGGGGCAGTCCGGCGGTGTGGGCCTCGTCGTAACCGTCGGCGATCAGGGCCGTCACGTTGAACAGCCGCCGGTCCAGGGTGCCGGCGGACACCAGCGCCTCGGCGTCGAACGGCATCACGGTCAGCGCCTTGTCATCCCCCTCCAGCGTGCGGAAGGGAATGTGCTCGCGCCCGGGCCCCGGCCGCACCGACGCGGTGCGCCGTCCACCGGGCAGCGTCGTCACGGTCACCCTGTCACCGGACACCAGTCGTACGGTCGCGGAGTGGACGCCCGGCGCGGTGGCGCGAGTGTCGGGCCCGGGTGCTGCCGCACGCGTCGCGGCGGCGGTCGGCACGCCTCCGGCGACCAGCATCAACCCTGTTGAGATAGCCGCCGTCAGGCGGGTCCATGTCATCAGCGGAAACCCTTTCGCACAAATGGGGAGTCACAACCTGTGCGAAAGAATCCGCTGACGGGACCGAACGTGTCACTGGCATCACGTGTCACACCTGCGACATGTCCCAACGGCGACATGCCAACCGCGTGCCGGGGAGCGACGGATCGGCCGGTGGTGACGGCCGATCGGGCCGGGCACTCGTGGGGACCGCGGCCGAGGCGGACCCTGCCCGAGGATCGGCCGGCGGGCCGGACCGTGGCCGGTGAGCGTCATCCCGAGGGAATCCTGTCGGCGGGGGCGGCCGGTGCAAGAATCGCCGACATGCCAACGCTGCTTCATCTGGATTCCTCGGCCGATCGTCTGACATCGCGGTCGCGGGCTGTCACCGCGGCTTTCGCCTCAGCGTTTCGTCGCGCCTCGCCGGAGAACACGGTGGTCCATCGCGATCTGCACGCCGACCCGCTGCCGCATCTGCCCGATGCGAGCCTGCACTGGGCAGCGCGGCTGCGCGGCACGGGTGCGCAGCCGGATCCGGTGGCCGAGGAACTCCAACAACGGCTCGTCGCCGAGCTTCTCGATGCGGACGTGCTTCTCATCGGCGTCCCGCTGTACAACTATTCGCTGCCTTCCAGCCTCAAAGCCTGGCTGGACCATATTCACGTCCCGGGGCTGACAGCACCGTCGGTGATCTCCGATGCCCCGCTTGCGGGCCGGCCGGCGGTGTTGGTCACGAGCCGGGGCGGCGACTACGACAAGGGCACGGTGAACGAGGGACGCGATCACGCGACTCCCGTTCTGGAGCTGATTCTGGGAGAAGAGATGAGGATGCGAGTCACCCTCGTCACCGTCGGCCTGACTCTGGCTTTGGCTTCCGGTGTTCCGGCACTGGCTGGATCGACCGACCGCGGTGAGAGGGAGTACGAGCACGCCCTACGGCGTGCCCGTGCACTCGCCGCACAGCTCGGATCCGGCATGACGACCCCTTGACGTCGGCACGGCTCCTCGCCGGCCCGTTGGGCCACGACGGCTACGGTGTCTTGACGTAGGCGTGATGGGCCCGCCTTGAGCAGAAGTTGGCTCGACGGCCCACCTTCGGCGCCCGAACCGTTCACCGGATTCGATGCCTCGAGAGCACGACCTCCACCGTGGCTGGAACGCCGCATGAACAGCCCGATGACCGATCACCGCAGGGCACCGTCCTGGTATTCCAGCTGTGGATCGCCCTTGGCCGGCGCGGCTATGTTCTCCGCGGTTTGCGCGGCCTGCCCCAGCTGCCGTGCGGCCGGTTCCGTTCCTGGGCCAGCGTCGCGGCGTCGAACTGGGTCTTGCTGGTCACTGCTCGTGGTTCAGGCACGAGCATGGTTGCAGTCGATCGCCACGGTACAGCCGAGGTCCAGCCGACCAGGGGCATGGTCTCGTCGTGGTGCGGAGCGAACTGCGCGACGACGACGGTGGGCATCTGATAGTTCAGGCTGCGGACGTGTTCGATGAACGCGCCGGGCAGCGCAACATGGTGCGTTTCCACGTAGTGCGGGAAGTCCAGGCGCCACAGCCAGGAACCGTCGGTCACCAGGGAAGAGCACCCCAAAGAGTGCCGGTGGAAGCTCCCGGTGATGACGTCACGTCCGCCTTCCATGACGTCGATGAGGGCGTGGCCGGCGTCCAGGTAGGCCACCAGGTCCATCTCATCCGGCTCACCGACAGGCTGGACTGCATCGCATATCGATCCGTTCGGCCGGCCGCAGCGGTTGTCCAGTTCGTCGTAGAAGCCCAGCAATCCCAGCACTGCGTCTCCTTCGACGAGCCTTCCCATCCCGCTGACACTCGTGGACGCGGCCACCGTTGATCATCGGCGTGTGAAGGCACACGATCACGCGACGGCCGCAGGCCACAGCGTAGACGCTGCCCACGGCAGGAAGCGTTCGAGGGCCTGATGGACCGCATCGCAGGCAGGTGCGTCGTCAAGCCAGTTCCCGGCTCAGCCACTACAGACGCCAAGCGGCGACCCAAGCGTGATCGTGATCTACAGCTGGAGTATTAGGCGCCGGCGACGCCGCTCGGTACGGTTATCACCTGCCCCCTGAGCCGTCTGCGGGGAAGTCGCAGTCGGTCGGCCCCGCTCTGCGGCTGGTCCTGACGGGCGCCGCGGCTTCCGGTGAAAAGACGCACTCCGAATACCAGGGCAGAGAGGTCCCGGAGAACGGCTGCCTCGGAGAAGCGGCGCGGAAACTCGGCGAGGGCCACGACGATCCGGCGGACGCACAGGTCGCCGGGTCCATAGCCGACGGCTCCTTCAAGGAGTCCATGGCCGACAGACGTGTGCGGACCGTTTTCGCGCGATGGTCGGCATGCATGACGGAGCGTGGCTACATGTACGCCACACCACTTGCCGCCATCGGCGACAAGGCCTTCCTCGAAGAGCAAGCCGCAGGCCCCCGCGAAGTGGCCACGGCTGAAGCCGATATGCGGTGCAAGCAGCGGACCAGCCTGCTGAACACGTGGTTCTCGGTGGAGTCGCGAATCCAGTCGGCGATGATCGCGATGCACGGACCGGCACTGCACCGGCTCCGGTCGGCGCACGCGGGCAAGGTCGCCGAAGCGGAGAGGATCCTCGCGGCGCGAAGCTGAACTCGCAGTGGAGCAGAGCCCGATGAATGTCGCCGCAGCCCTGGCACGGAGCCCCTGGCCGCGTGCCGGGGCGCCGCTTCTCGCAGACTCCGGGCAGGTCACGACCTGGACATCGAAGCCATGACCTGGTCGCGGCCACCGCGATGAACCGTGAGAGACACAGGCACAGTCCAAGGTGGAGACGTGGGGCACACGGGCCGGCCGGCAGACAGCGTCCTACGGCTGGACGGGATCGGGACAGGACCCGCTCGACTGCGTCATCGCCCATCCGCTCCCGAGCACATGGATGCTCGTGTGTGCGACGGAGCGTGGCGCCGGGACCGATGGAGCCGCAGAGGCACCGCCCCGATTCGCATCCGTGGACACAGGGCCGTACGGCAGATGAGCCACCGTGCACACCAGTTGCAGCATGGCCCGGTGGCTGAGGGGAGGGACATCTTCGGGGAGCTGGACGGAGAAGGCGTTGTCGCTGCCGAGCGTCACATTCGGTGTCGCCGCCAGGCGAGGCAGCTCCGTGGTGGCCGTCGCGGCCTCGCTCCTGGCCGGCCCGGCGAACAGCAAGCCCACGACGGACCCGAAGTCCCCAGGGTCGCTGACTTTCCGGGGATAAGGCGTGAGAGCACCGTTACGCAGGAAATAGACGGGAATCACGGTCGCTACCGAGGGCTCGGGAGAGAACAGACCGCTCGCGGGGGCGCCGACCTGGATGGCGTCGGACGGCGGGACTCCGCACGCCGCCAGCGTGAGCGCGGCCGTGAGCCCGACCAGCAGCGCCGGTACGCGCGAGCCCTTCACCAGGCACCCGCGGTGGCGTCGTCCGCGGCTTCCGCGGCAGCCGCGGAGTCACGGTGCAGGGGGAGCTCGACCGTGAACGCCGCACCGCCCCCTGGCAGGTTCGCCGCACTGATGCGTCCTCCGTGCAGGTGCACGTTCTCCGCCGTGATGGCCAGGCCCAGGCCGCTGCTCCTGCTTCTGGTCCGTGTGGTGCTCGCCTTGTAGAAGCGTTCGAAAATGTGCGGCATGGCTTCCTCGGCAATCCCCGGTCCGTCGTCCGTCACTTCGATGACGGCCCACGCGACGTCCACCCGCTCCTCCCTCACGCCCATGGTCAGCCGCACCGGCGACGCCCCGTGACGCAGCGCGTTGCCGATCAGATTGGCCATCACCACGTCGAGTCGGCGTGGATCCACGCGCGTCCGGAGCACGCCTGGTCGGGGCAGGTCGGTCTCCACCTGCCCCTGCCACCCCCGAGAGGCGAGGGTGTGCCGTACGGACTCCGCCAAGTCGATCTCGTCCAGGTTGAGCTCGACCGCGCCCGCGTCGAAGCGGGAGATCTCCATCAGGTCGTCCACGAGCACGCTGAGCCGACGGGTTCCCTCGCTGATGAGCTGCAACGCATCGCCGGTCTCCTGGCCCAGACGCAGCGCGTCCTCGTCCAGCACGTCGGTGAGCGCGGACATCGCTGCCAGCGGTGTCCGCAGTTCATGGGAGACGTCCGCGACGAAGCGGCGTGCCTGCGCCTCCAGGCGGCGCAGCTCCGCGACCGACCGCTCCAGTGCGGCCGCGGTGTCGTTGAAGGATCGCGAGAGATCGGCCAATTCGTCGGAACCGTTCACGGCCAGCCGGACGTCGAGGTGCCCCTCGGCCATCCGGCGGGTCGCCCGGCGCAACGCCCGCACGGGACGGAGTACACCGCTCGCGGCCAGCAGCGCCAGGACGACGGCGAGGCCCAGTGCCACCAGGGTGGCGTGCTCGATGGCGCTGATCATCGCTCGCACGTAGGCCTGTTCGGTGTTCTGCGGCACCACCAGGTACATCACGAGCCCCGAGAGCTTGGACTCCGTGCCCTCACCCGAGTTGTACGTGACCGGCATTCCGACGACGAGATAGGGATGCCCGCCGTCATTCACCCGCTGGAACACCGCAGCGCCATGGTCTCGTACGGACCGGCGCACTTCCGGGCTCAGGTTGCCGAAGAAGTCACTCGGCGCGTAGGCGCGGAGGCTGCCGTACGTGGCCATTACCTGCCACCCTTGCGCCTGGTTGGCGTAGAGGACCTGGTTCACCGCCGTCTGCAACTGCGACCGGTTCGGCGCCAGGGGCGTGTGAACAGCCACGGCGTCGACGCTGGCCCGGAACTGCCGGATGACGGAGTCCTGGCTCTGCTGCAGCACCCCCGTGCGCGCCTCTCGGAAGGCGAGGGCTCCGGTGCTCAGGGCACTGACCACGGCCACCAGGGCGAAGGCCACCACCAAACGGGAGCGCAGTCCCCGCAGAGGAAGCCAGGCCTGCGCCAGGAGCGCCCGGAGGAACCGCACCGGCCTGGGGCCCCGCCGTGCCGCGCCGGCCTCGAGTTTCCGTACGGCCTTTCGTGCCCGCACGTGTCTCTGGCCGCTCACGGGGAACCGAAGCGGTAACCGAAGCCGCGTACGGTCTGGATGTACCGGGGATCCCCGCCCAGCTCACCGAGCTTGCTGCGCAATCGCTTCACACAGGCGTCCACGAGCCGTATGTCACCGTGGTAGCTGTGCTCCCAGACCGCTTCCAGCAGCTGCTGGCGGCTGAATACCTGACCGCGCGAGGCCGACAGGGTCAGCAGCAGACGAAGCTCGGAGGGGGCGAGCGCGACAAGTTCACCGCGGTGCGTCACCTGCAGCCCGGCCCGGTCGATGACCAGCTCGCCGTGCGCCTCCGCCCTCGGTCGGACGGTGTCGGAGACCGACACGTCCTGCCGGCGCAGCACGGCCCGTATTCGCGCGTCGAGCACCCTGGCCTGCACCGGCTTGACGACGTAGTCGTCCGCGCCGGCCTCCAGCCCCACGACCACGTCGATGTCGTCCCCCTTGGCGGTCACCATGATGATCGGGACCTGGTCGCGATCCCTGATCCGCCGGCATACGTCCAGGCCGGACATGCCGGGCAGCATGAGGTCGAGCACGACGACGTCCGGATGGAAGGGGTGGAGCTGTTGCAATCCCTCTTCACCCGTTCCGGCGGCGAAGACTTCGTGCCCCTGATGTCGCAGCGCCAGCTGGACGGCCTTACGGACATCTGGGTCGTCTTCGACAATCAGGACTCGTGGCACGTCGACAGTGTAGGCAGACCGCGTTCGACGACCGTCCTGGACGAGGGCCCCTCTCGGGAGCTGTTACAGAAGGGTCACAACGGATCGGGAAGTCCGGGCGACCTCCGTCCGGCGAGCCGCGCGCCGGACGGTCGCGCCGAACCGGCCGGCCGAGAGGCGCCGTTCCGCCAGCGGTCCGGTCGGATGCGACGGGGGTCACCCCAAGCCCACTCGTTACCTTTTCGTGACCATGTGAACCAGGGGCCATCATCTGGCGTGACCAGTCTGAGCTGCCATGCAATCGGCACGAGAGCGGGAACCCGCACCGCCCACCGGCAGCGCCGCGTCCTCCCACCGCGGTGGCCGTCGGCACCGGTCCCCCCATCACGATCAGCACCGGTCCCCCCACCGCCGGAACCGTCCGCGCCGCCGGGCACGGAGCTATCTGGTCGGTATGCTGGCGGCTGCCGGCCTGCTCGGCTCTGCGGCGTTCTTCCTTGACGGCGGACGAAGCGACGCGTCGAGTGGTGCACCGCTCCCACGGAGCGCCGCGCGCATCACGCCGACGCCCACCCGGACGCCCACACCGACTCCCACCAAGATCGACGTCCCCTCGACCGGCACCGGCAGGTTCGTCACCGCGCGCGCCAGTGGCGCGAAGGTCGGTCACGGAACGCATCTGCTCCGCTATGCGGTGGAGGTCGAGGCCGGGCTCGACCTCTCGCCGGCCCAGGCGGCGGAGGAGATCGCCGACATACTTGCCGCTCCCCGGGGCTGGACCCACGACGGGGTTTCCTCGTTCCAGTTGGTGAGCGCGGGGCAGCCTCACGACCTCAAGGTGAAGATCGCGACACCGGGAACGGCGGACGCCCTGTGCTGGGCGGGCATCCATCAGGACACCGGCGGCGAGTACAACTGCGAAATCTCCCACGCGGTGGTGGTGAACCTCAAGCGCTGGGTCGAGGGCTCGCCCACGTTCGACGGTCCGACACATGACTACCGGGCGCTGATCATCAACCACGAGATGGGGCACTTCCTGGGCCACACGCACATGACCTGCGCGGGTCCCGGCCGACTGGCCCCCGTGATGATGCAACAGATCAAGGGCCTGCACGGATGCATCGCCAACGCCTGGCCCTACGACAGGAGCGGCAACTTCGTCTCCGGGCCACACGTGGCGTGAACCGGCTGCGGCCGGCCGACTTCATTGACGCTGCGCCGCATCACCCTCCTCCTGACCACTCGTCGGGTGCTGCCTCCAACAGCGCGGCCAGCCGGGCCCGGTCCGGGAGCGGTCCGTGGTCGCCGATGACCCGCAGCGCCGCGCCCGCCGTGAGATGCCCCAGCCGCAGCGCCCTCACGGTGTCCTCACCGCGCAGCAGCCCGGCGAGGAACCCGGCCGCGAACGCGTCACCGGCACCCACCGGTTCGACGACCTCGACCCGCGGCGCGGGCACGGTGTGGAACCCGGGGCCGTCGAAGGCGGTGGCCGCCCGCCCGCCGTCCTTGACGACGAGAATGCGCGGCTCCGGCAACAGTTCCCGTACGGCGAAGGCATCGGTCAGTCCGACTCCCCACAGGGCCTGCGCCTCGTCGAGGCCGACGAACGTGATGTCCGCCCGCAGGGCGAGCCGGAGCAGCACGGGGGCCGCTGTACCGTCCGGCCACAGGGCGGCCCGGTAGTTGACATCGAAGCTGACGGGGCACGGGCGTTCGCCGGTCGCGGGCTCCAGCAACGCGGTGACCAGGTCACGACACCCTGTCGAAAGCGCCGGGGTGATGCCGGTGAGGTGGATGAGCCCGGCGGTGCGCACGGCGTCGTCGTCCAGCAGATCCGGGGTCAGGGCCGAGGCGGCGGAACCGCGGCGGTAGTAGTGGACCCGGGTGCCGTCGGTGCCGGGGTCCTTGAAAAGCACTCCGGTCGAGCGGTGCGGGTCGGTGCGTACGCCGCTGACATCGACGCCGGACGCGGCCACTTCGGCACGGATCCGGCGTCCGAACGGGTCGTCACCGAGAGCCGAGACCCACCGGGCCGGCACCCCGTGGTCGGCGAGGTACATCGCCACGTTGGACTCGGCGCCCGCGATCCGGACCGCGAGCCGACCGGCCCCGTCCAGCGGGGCGGCGGGTTCCGGGACCAGAGCGGCCATGGTCTCACCGATACACGTCACCGGGCCCGGTGCGGGCCACCGGCCGGTGTCGCGGGACGCGGGTGTCACGGTCACTCGGCCACCCCGAACCGGTAGGCGCACGCGGGCGAACCGGGCACCTCGACCCGCACGGCGAAGACCGCACCGTCCAGCGGTCCGGGTGTGGCGAGACCGTGCCGGGCGCTGGTGATGTACAGGGTGTCCCCGTCGAGGCACACCCCGGCGGGCTGCGTGGCGGGGAGCCTGATCTGCTGGTCCGGGGTGCCGTCGGCGCGGAAGCGGTGGACGGTGCCGGTGCCCCAGACCGCGGTCCACAGGCCTCCTCCGGCGTCCACCGTCATGCCGTCGGGGCTGCCGCGGTCGAACTCGGCGAAAGTGTCCGGCGTGCCCGGCAGCCCGGTCTCCGGGTCGACCGGGTAGCGGCGGATGACGCCCTCGGCACTGTCGGCGAGGTACATCACGGTGCCGTCCGCACTGAACGCCGGGCCGTTGGGCACCGTCAGACCCTCCAGCGCCCGGACCACCGTGCCGTCGTGGTCGATGCGGTAGAGGGAACCGGCGCCGTCCACGGCGTCGTAGGCCATGCTGCCGGCCCAGAACCTGCCGTACGGATCGGCGGTCGCGTCGTTCATCCGCATGGCTCGCGCGGCGCCGTCCTCCGGGCGGGCGAGCCATGTGGTCCGCCCGTCCGGGGAGAGCAGGCAGATACCGGTTCCCGCGGCCGCGATCCAGGTGCCCGGACGTCCGTCCACCGGAGCGACCGCGCCCAGGGGTTCGGACAGCCCGGCGAGTTGCGTCAGCGGAGCCGTGCGGTCCGCCGGTCCGGCCAGCAGCCGTCCGGTGAGGATGTCGACGAGGACGATGCCGCCGTCGACCGCGCGTATCCCCTCGCCCAGCCCGAGCCGGTCCTGCCAGCACACGGCCGGTGTGTCGGCGCTCATCGCCCGGCGCCCGCGGGGGCGGTGGCACGTACGGCATCGAGGAAGGCGCGGGCTCGCTCGCGGAGAGCGTCGAGGCTACCGCCGTCCGCCGCGTCGCCGATCAGCGGTGAGCCGACGCCCACCGCCGTGGCCCCGTTCGCGAGATAGGCGCCGGCCGCCTCGGCGTCCACTCCCCCGACCGGCACGAACGGCGCGGCGGGGAACGGGCCGTGCAGCGCCTTCAGATACCCGGGGCCGCCGGCCTGCGCGGCGGGAAATATCTTGAACGCGTCGGCGCCGAGCCGTTGCGCGGCGACGACATCCGTCGGGGTCATCACCCCCGCGAGTACGGGCAACCCGAGCCGCTTGGCCTCCGTGACGGCCTCGCAGACGGCCGGAGTGACGACGAAGTCGGCTCCCGCGTCACGTACCGCCCGGGCGTCCTGCGCGGTCAGAACGGTGCCCGCGCCGAGTGGAGCGCCGGGACCGAGGGCGGCGCGGGCCCGGCGGATGACGTCGAGCGTGTCCTTTCCGCTGAGGGAGACCTCGATGAGCGGGAGGTTCTCCTCGGCCAGGGTCAGTACGGTCCTGAGTGCGGCGTCCGCGTCGTCGCCGCGCACGATGGCGACGATCCGGTGGGTGCGCAGCGCGGTCAGCAGATCCACGTGCGAGTCCCCTTCCCTGTCTGTATTGCTGTCACTGTGTCGGTACTGCGGTCACTGGGTCTGTTTCCGGATCGGTCTCCGCCCCCGCGGTCATGGTGAGGCGCCAGCGGACCTCGCCGCTGCGCGGGACGCACGCGGCGTCCCCGTCCCCTGCGGCCGCCAGGTCGAAGACCCGACCGAGCATGGGCTCGACCCCGATGGAGCGGTACGGCTCCTGCTCGGGAAATCCTCCGAGGTTACGCCAGACCGCGACGGAGACCGGCTGGCCCTCGGACTCGACGGCCATCCGCAGAACGGCCCCGCCGTCGTGGACGGAGACCCGCGAGGAGTCGACGATCGCGCCGACGGCCGTCCCGTCCTCCGGCCCGAGCCGGTCGAGCCGGCCCGCCGGTCCGGGTTGCGACGGCCAGGAGCAGGGGACCCACCGGGCGCCGCCGTCCGGATAGAAGCGGGCCTGCGTGCCGTCCCCGATCCCGATGCGGGCCTCATCCGAGAGGTCGAGCAGCGCGTGGGCGGCCCACAGGAAGCGGTAGCCGGGCTCGGCCGTGAGCCGGTAGTCGACCACCACGCTCCCCTCGTCGCCGCGGATCCGGCGGCTGAGCCGGAAGTCGGCGCAGGCGACGGACTCCGTTCCCGCGGCCCGCTGCCAGGGCCGGGCCCAGGCGTCGCCGTGATCGGGGGTGCCGCGCACGGTCGGTACGCACTCCTCAAGACCACCGGCGTCGGCGAAGGCGTCGCCGGGCACGGCCCGGGCCCGACGTGGCTCGTCACGGTGCCAGAGCCATTCCCGGCCGCCGGCCAGCAGCGACGTCCACCGTCCGCCGTGGGCCGGGTCGGTCTCGATGGTGAGGGCGGTCAACGAGCTCACCACTCGGCGAAGGCGCCGTCGTCGTGCCGCCACACCGGATTGCGCCAGGCGTGGCCGGTCCGGTCGGCCGCGCGCACGGCGTTCTCGTCGACGGTGATACCGAGACCCGGCAGAACCGTGCGCTGTGCGCGTCCTCCGACGAAGCGGAACGGATCCGTGTCGACAACGTACGACAGCAGGTCGGCGTCCTTGTTGTAGTGGATGCCCCGGCTCTGCTCCTGGATGAGGAAGTTCGGGGTGGAGAAGGCGATCTGGAGACTGGCGGCGAGCGCGATGGGACCGAGGGGGCAGTGCGGGGCGAGTTGTACCCCGTAGGTCTCGGCGAGCGAGGCGATGCGGTGCACCTCGGATATGCCCCCGGCGTGCGAGAGATCCGGCTGGGCGACCGCGATCCCGGCCGCGAGGGCGGGCAGGAACTCGGCACGCCCGTAGAGCCGTTCGCCGGTGGCGATGGGAACGGAGGTGGCGCCGACGAGTGCGGGCAGCAGGTGCCCCTGCTCGGGAAGGAGCGGTTCCTCCACGAACAGCGGGTGCAGGTGCTCGATGGCGTGCAGGATCCGGCGGGCCCCGGCCGGTCCGAACCTTCCGTGCATGTCGACGGCGACGTCCCGGCCGGGGCCGAGCACCTCACGTGCGGCAGCCACCCGGTCGACGACGGCGGCGGTCTCGGCCGGGGTGGTGAGGGGTGAGGTGCGGCCTGCGGCGTTCATCTTGACGGCCGTGAACCCGGCCTCGACCTGGGCGGTGATCTCCTCGGTGAGCTGGGCGGGTTCGTCGCCGCCGACCCAGGCGTACACCCGGACCTCGTCGCGGACCGGACCGCCGAGCAGTGCGTGCACGGGTGCGCCGTACGCCTTTCCGGCGATGTCCCACAGGGCCTGGTCGATACCGGCGACGGCGCTGGAGAGTATCGGGCCGCCCCGGTAGAAACCACCCTTGCTGAGCACCTGCCAGTGGTCCTGGACACGCAGCGGGTCCTGGCCGATCAGATACTCGGCGAGCACGTCGACGGCTGCACGGACGACCTCGGCCCGGCCCTCGACCACGGGTTCGCCCCAGCCGACGACTCCCTCGTCGGTCTCGATCCGGCAGAACAGCCAACGGGGCGGTACGAGAAAGGTCTCGATACGAGTGATCTTCACCGGGTCCCGTTCCCCTCGTCGTCGGCGGGTCCGGTGCCGTGAGCCCGGTCGAGGTCGCGTACTGCCTGGTCGAGCAGGGCCCGCATGGCGCGTTCGGCGGCAGCCGGATCCCGGTCGCGTACGGCGTCCAGGACGGCACGGTGGCTGGGTACGGGGTCCTCGCCGTGCGGCGAGCTGTGCACGATCTCGTCACGGTGCGCGAGGCCGGACTCGATGACCATCTCCATGCGTTCGAGCAGTTCGTTGTGGGTGGCCGCGAGGAGCGCGCGGTGGAAGGCGAGGTCCGCCTCGACCGCGTGGGCCGCGCCGCCCACCTGTTCGCCCATCGCGGTCAGGGCCGCTTCGAGCGCGTCGAGGTCGGTGTCGGTACGGCGTTCGGCGGCCAGCCGGACGGCGGCCGGCTCGATGATGCCGCGCACCTCACCGAGATTGCGCAGCAGCGGCAGGTCGGTGCCGGATCCGGTGCCGCCCGCGAACTGCCAGCGCAGGACGTCCGCGTCCAGGAGGTTCCAGTCGCAGCGGGCTCTGACGAAGGTGCCGCGCTTCTGGCGGGCGTCGACCATCCCCTTGGCGGCGAGCACCTTGAGGGATTCCCGCAGGGCGGTCAGGCTGACGTCCAGCTCGCTCTGGAGCGCCACGAGGTCGAGTGTCGCCCCTTCGGGGATCTCGCCGCTCAGCACCCGGCGCGCAAGAGTCTCCACGGTCTGACCGTGCACTCCGCGGCGCGCGTATGGCGTCATGTCTGTGTGCCTTTCTGATGTGCGATGGGTACGGCGACGATCAGGCCGAGGCCTTGACGACGGACCAGCCGCCGTCCACGAGCAGGCTCGATCCGGTGATGTATGACGCTTCGTCGGCGGCGAGGAACGCGATGGCCGCCGCTGCCTCCTGGGGGCTTCCGAACCGCTGTGCGGCGGTCTCCAGGACGCTCTTTCTGCGGTCCTCCTCCGAGACCCGGTCCCAGGCCGCGGTGAGGATGGGGCCCGGCAGCACGGCGTTGACCCTTACCTCGGGTCCGTACTCCACCGCGAGTTGCCCGCACAGGGAGAGCAGGGCGCCCTTGGACGCCGCGTAGGCGGGGTGTCCGGGGATGCCCTTGTGCGCGTGGACGGATGAGGTGAGCACCGCGGCGCCGCGGCGTTCGCGCAGGTCGGGCAGGACGGCCCGGAAGCCGAGGAAGGCTCCGGTGAGGTTGACGGCGAGCTGACGCTCCCATGAGGCGACGGTCATCTCGTGCGCGGGGGTGACATCGACCGTGAAGGCGTTGCTCACCAGGACCCCGACGGGGCCGAAGGTGTGCGCCGCCGAGACGATCCGTTCCCAGTCGCCCTCGTCCGCGACGTCCGCGCGGACGAAGAGCGCCCGGCCTCCCTGGGCGCGGATGCCGGCGGCGACGCTCTCGCCGGGGCCCGCGGCCACGTCCGCGAGGAGCACCGCGGCGCCTTCCGCTGCGAGTCGTTCGGCGGTGGCCGCGCCGATGCCGGAGGCGGCTCCGGTGACGACGGCCACCTTTTCGGCGAAGCGGGCGTTTGCGTTCATGGGGCGGGTCGACTCCTCGGTGTCGGGGGCGCTGTCGGCGACTTTAGTGACGGTGCGGTCGGGCGGAGGGCTCCTGCCTGACCAGTACGACGAGTTCCGCGTCGTACTGCGCGGTCCAGGCGAACGGCAGTCCGTAGTGCAGCAGATGGGCCCCGCTGTGGACCGTCCCGGTGTGCTGGTCGGCGTAGCCGGCGGCCGGGTCCAGACCGCGCAGCCGCAGCCGGGCGGCGCGCCCGGGGACCAGTGGTGCCCCGTCCAGCCGGCCCGTGTTCCAGGCGGTGACGGCGATCCGGGCGCCGCCCTCCTCCTCGTACTGGACACCGCAGGTGGCGTCGGACGGAGTTCCGAGCAGCCGGACCTCGCCGTGGTGGATGAGGTCGCGGATCTCCTTGTAGCGGCCGATCCACCGGCTCGCCTCGGCGCGCTGCCCGGCGGACCAGGTACGGATGTCGGCGCCGATACCCAGGACGCCGGCCATCGCGGTGACGAAGCGGAAGGCCAGGGACCGCGGCCGCGGGTCGAAGACGCCGGGCGAGTCGGTGACCCAGGAGCTCATGGTGTGCGGGGCGTGCGCATGCAGATAGCCGTACTGGATGGCGAGTCGGTCCAGCGGCGCGGTGTTGTCGCTGGGCCACACCACGTCGGTACGGGCGAGGGTGGCGTGTTCGATACGGCCACCGCCCCCGGCGCAGCCCTCCACGGTGACGTGCGGATGGCGGGTGCGCAGATGGTCGAGCACCCGCAGGTATCCGGCGACGTGTGCGGCGTCCAGGTCCTGCTCCTCCACGGGGCCGCCGCCGGGCCGGCCGCGCTCGGTGGGCGGACGGTTCATGTCCCACTTGAGGTAGCTGATGGCGTGATCGCCGAGGAGCCGGTCGAAGGTGGCGATGACAAAGTCCTGGACGTCCTTGCGTCCGAGGTCGAGGAGCAGCTGTTCGCGCACCAGCGTGGCGGGGCGGCCGTCGATGCGGTAGACCCACTCCGGGTGTTCGGTGTGGAGCGCGGAGTTCGGGCTGATCGCCTCGGGTTCGACCCAGAGACCGAAGTCCATGCCGGTGGCGCGGATCCTGCCGATGAAGTCGTCGAAGCCGTCGGGGAAGTTCGCCGGGTCGGGGTACCAGTCGCCCAGACCGCCTGTCTCGTCGTGCCGTCCGGTGAACCAGCCGTCGTCGACGACGAAGAGTTCGGCTCCCATATCGGCAGCGATGCCCGCGAGCTCGAGTTGGCTCCCGGCGTCCACGTCGAAGCCGGTCGCCTCCCAGGAGTTGTAGAGGACCTTGCGGGTCCTGTGCATCCGCTCGCCACTGAGCCGGCGTTCGTAGCGGTGCCAGACCCTGGCCAGCCCTTCGAGCCCCTCCGGGCTGAACGCACAGGCCAGCCGGGGTGTGGTGAGAGTGGCGCCGGGGGCGAGCCGGACGGCGCCCTCGTGGGGCACCCGCCCGGCCCTGACCCGTACGGCACCACCGGGTTCGGCGTCGGCGGTCAGGTGCCAGTTGCCGGACCATTCCAGGGCGACGCCGTACGTCGGGGTGTTGCCCTCGGCCGTTCCGGCGGTGTCCTGCACGGCGAGCCAGGGGGCGTAGGCGTGGCCGGGGACGCCCTGCGTGGAGGCCATCTCGAAGCGGCCGCGGGTCAGTTCGATCTGGGTGCGCCGGAACTCCTGGGACCACTGACCGGTGAGGTAGGTGAGCCGGGCGCCGTCCGTGACGGGAACGTTGACGGCCGCGGAGTCGATCCGTTCCAGGCGTAGTTCCTCGTCGCCGGTGCAGCTCAGTTCCGTCCAGCGCAGGATCACGTCGGTGCCGGGCACGGTCTCGTAGTGCAGTGCCGCGCGCAGTCCCAGTTCCCCGTCGGTGAAGTCGAGGCGCAGGGCCCGGTCACCGTCGTGGGTGGCGGAGTCGAAGGTCCACCAGGTGCCGCGTTCACCGCCCGGGTGCTGGGCGACGAGGTCGGCACCGGTGAACGGGCGCAGTCCGTAAGGGATGTACTCGGCGGGTGCGGCGTCGGCGCGGGTGATGAAGTGCGTGCGGTGCGGCGCGTCGAACGGCGACGGTCCGGTCTCGACGCCGTGCGGACCCCAGGCGGCGAGCTCGGCCCATCGGCCCTCGCCTGCGATCCGTACCGCGTAGGTGGTGTTCTCGGTGCGCAGCAGCCACCGGTCGTGCGAGGTCACTTCACTGCTCCCAGATTGAGTCCGGCCACGAAGTGCCGCTGGAATTTGAGGAATACGGCGACGGTCGGGGCCGCTGCGACGACGGAACCGGCTGCGATGACGTTCCACATCGAGACGTACTGGCCCTGGAGTCCGATGAGGGAGGCGGTGATGGGCATCTGGCTGTCGGTCCGCAGGACGGTGATGGCCCACAGCAGGTCGTTGAAGATCCAGGTGAACGACAGTGCGCAGAGCGCGGCCATGGCGGGCTTGGCGAGCGGCATGATGATCCGGGTGTAGATCTGCCAAGGCCCGGCACCGTCGATGACCGCGGCCTGCTGGATCTCGGGCGGGATGGACCGCATGAAACCGTGCAGTACGAAGACGTAGAAGCCGATACCGAATCCGACCTGAACGCCGATGAGCGCGTACAACGAGTCGTACAGGCCGAGCATTTCGCTGAGTTTGGAGACCGGGACCAGCAGGATCTGCGGGGGCAGCAGGTTTCCGCCGAGCATCACCAGCAGCAGGGTGCGGCGGAACGGCAGGTCGTAGCGGCTCAGCGCGAACGCGGCGGTCGAGGCGAGCAGCAGCGACAGGAGCACGGCCGGCACGGTGACGAGCAGGCTGTTGATCAGCGCACGCTGCTGTCCGCCGTCGACCCAGGCCTGGCGGAAGCCGTCCAGCGTGAAGGAGTGCGGCAGGCTGCCGACCCCGTGGGCGGCGACGTCGTCGAAGGACCGGACGCTGGTGACGAGGACCAGGGCGATGGGCAGCAGCCACAGTGCGGAGAGCAGCCCGGCGCTCAGGTGGAATCCCGCGGTGCCCCAGATCCGGCGTCGTTCGCCCCGCACGGCGGGCACGTCGTCCCGCCGTTCGGTGCGCGGGGTCGGGGCGTGGGTGGCGGTCATGCGTCGGCCTCCCGGAAGGCGCGGACGAGGTAGGACGCGATCACGCCGAAGGCCAGCACGAAGATCACGACCGCGAGGGCGGAACCGTAGCCCAGTCGCAGCGACTGGAAGGCGGTGGAGTACATGTACGTGCTGAGGAGCTCGGAGGAGTGGTACGGGCCGCCGCGGGTGAGCGCCCACACGACGTCGAACGAGCGCAGCGAGTCGATGACGATCACGGACAGGACCACGGCGTTGACGCTGCTGAGCTGCGGCAGGGTGATGTGGCGGAACTGCTGCAGGCGGGTCGCGCCGTCCACCTTCGCCGCTTCGTAGAGCACCGGGTCGATGCCCTTGAGCCCGGCCAGGTACAGCACCATCACATAGCCGATCTGACGCCACAGGGCGGGCACGATCACGGCGTACAGGGCGGTGTCCTGGTCGGCGAGCCAGGCGTGGGTGAGGCCGGGGAGACCGATGCCTTCGAGCGTCTTGTTGATCAGCCCGTCGGGCTGGTACATCGCCTGCCAGACCAGGGCGGTCGCGACCAGCGAGAACACCACGGGGAGGAAGAGCGCGGCCCGGTAGAAGCCGACGCCGCGGCGTTCCTGCTGGAGCAGGAGCGCCGCCCCGAGGCCGAGGGCGACGGAGAGGCCGCCGAAGAGCAGCAGCCAGAGCACGGTGTCCAGGGCGGCGGTCCGGAAGACGGCGTCGCCGAACATCTCGCGGAAGTTGGCCAGTCCGACGAATTGCGGGGCCGAGACGCCGTCCCACTTGGTGAAGGCGAGGTAGAAACCCTGGATCGCCGGCCAGAACACCCAGAACGCCTCGGCGAGCAGCGGCACGAGGACGAACGCCAACACGACGGGCGGCACCCTGGTCGCCCGTTTGCGGGCCGGTGGCCGGTCGACGGTGTGGTCCCGGGTCTCCTTCCGGGGTGCGGTGAGTACCGCCATGTCACTGGCTCCAGATCTTCTGCGCGTCCCGCTGCCACGTGGCGAGGATCGAGCCGATCTCCTTGGGCTTGGCCAGGAAGCGGGTGAGTGCGGTGTCGGCGGTGGGGGCGAGGGCGTCGCTGGAGTCCCGGTTGAAGAACTGGGTGATGTCCGCGGCGTCCTCGATCAGCTTTCGGCCCTTGATGACCAGGGGTGTTCCGCTGTCCTTCGCGTCCGGGTGGGTGGGCAGCGAGGTGCCGGAGGAACCCTTGAGATAGATCTCCTGCGCCTCGGCGGAGGCGAGGTAGCGCAGCAGTTCCTTGGTCTCGTCCTTGCGGCCGGTCCGGGCACTGGCGAAGTAGCCGTCGGTCGGGGCCTCTTCGGCGAGCGGGACGTTCGGGTCGATGACGGGGAACCGGAAGAAGTCGATGTCGCCGAGTTGGTCCTTGGGGGCGGCGTCGGCGAAGAAGGTGCCGATGAGCATCATGCCGGTGCGGCCCTGGAGCAGAGCCGTGGTCGCGTCCTGGAACGGCAGCGCGGTCCCGTTGGGGTCGAAGTACGGCAGCGCCTCGCTCCACCGGTCGAACACCTTGCGGACCTCGGGGTCGTCGAAGCGGTGCTTTCCGGCGAGCAGGTCCCGGTGGTAGGCGGCCCCGTTGATCCTGATGTTGAGGTAGTCGAACCAGGACGAGGCCACCCAGGGGGTGTTGCCGCCCGCGCCGAGGCCGATCGGTGCGACGCCCTTGCTCTTGAGTTTGTCGCACAGACCGAGGAACTCGTCCCAGGTCTTGGGTTCCTTGACGCCCCACTTGGCGAAGTTGGACTTCCGGTAGAAGACCCCCCACCAGTAGTACGTGGTCGGGACGAAGACCTTCTTGCCCGCGGAGTCGGTGCACAGCTTCTTCAGGGCATCGGAGTAGCCCGCCAGTTCGGGCTTCTCCCAGATGTCGCTGACGTCGAGCAGCAGGTCCTTCTTCGCGTACGACTCCGCGACGGATCCCGGGTACCAGGTGTAGAGGTCCGGCGGGGTGGCGGAGGTGAGGTACGTCGGCAGCTGTGTACGGAAGGTCTCCGAGGCGACGGTGTTGAGCGAACCCTTGGCCCCGCCCCGCTTGTTGAAGGCGTCGACGACCTCCTGCATCGCCGACTTGGCCTGCGGCGAGGAGAGGTTGGACTGCAGGGTGACCGCACCGCCCGAGGCCCCCTTCCCGCTCGTCGACGACGAGGCGACGCAGCCGCTCATCAGCGCGGTGGCGCCGACGGCCGCGGCACCCGCGAGGAAGGTGCGGCGGCTCTGTGCTGTGGTGTTCATGGGACTCCCTATGCGCCCACGGAACGGGGCCCGGCCCTCTGACGGCCGGGCCCTCGTTCGGCTGATACAGACTGACGTGGCGACCGAGCCAGCGTCAAGATTAATTACTAATTTATTTTCTGCGGGGCTGACCTGGCTCTTTCCCAGGTATGTGGGACTCGGCGGCGCCGATGGCGTCAGAGCCTGCCCTGCCGGACGAGTCCGGCCACGCCACGGAAGGCGGTGAGCACGGAGCCGTCGGGCCCTGACACGGCGCCGAGCTCCCCGTCGAAGGCCCCGCCGGCGAAGCGCCGCTCCTGGGACCAGTCGCCCCAGCCGGCACCCGTGGTGCGGGTGCGCTGCCAGAGGGTGTAGTCCCCGGCGCGCGCGTACAGCCGTACCCGGTCACCGTCGGCGACGAGCGTGGGGCTGCCACTCACGGTCCCACCCAACGAAGACCAGTCGGACCAGTTGCCGGAGGCGTCGCGCTCCCGGGTCCGGACCGAGTCGTCGTCGGCGCGGACGGCGAGATGGGTGCGCCCCGCCGAGTCCGTGACCGCCGACGGCCGCCCGTACAGCGAAGCCCCCTCCGGACCCTGGAACGAGGTCCAGCCGGTCTCCGGCCCACGGGTGAGGATCCGTCCGTCCACGCCCCGGGCGAAGAGGGTCCACCGCCCCGGGTGCTCGTAGGCGACGGCGGGGGTGTCGGCGAGTTGCCCGCCGAGCCTCTGCCACCTCCCCCACCGCCCGTCGGCATAGGAGATCCGGTACGCCGCGTCGTCGGTACCCCGGACGAAGACGTCCATGCGCCCCTCCCCGGCCGCGTAGGCGGCGGGCGCGCCGACGATCCGCCCGTGCGTGGGCCCACCGAGATCGGCGGCCCGTGCGTCCCAGTGCCCGTCACGCCCGGTCTGCTGCCGCAGCGAACCGTCCGCACCGCGGGTGAACACGCTCAGCCGCCCACCGTCCCGCACCAGGGCGGGGCTCGCGTCGGACCGCACCCCGAGAGAGGTGCCCGGGGCGTCGTCCCGGCCGGTCAGCGTGAGGAACGCGGTGCCGTGCGCGGGCACCTCGACGGTGTACGAACCGGTGTGTGTACCGCGGCTCCTCCTGCCCCGCAGATCCCGTACCCCCACCTTCCCCGTCAGCCCCGCGTCGGCGAAGGTCACGGTGCGTTCGGCAGCATGGTCGGAGCGGTTCAGCAGTACCACGGCACGCCGGCCGGATCCCTGGAGCACCTTGCTGTAGACATCGCCGGTGGCGTCCGTGGCGATGCGCACCCCCTGGATCGCGAGGGGGTCCTGGTCGACGGCGATGATCTCCGGGTTGCGAAGGGTGTCGGTCATCTGCCGGGGCAGGGTGCGCGGATCCGAGCCGATGACCAGCGGGGAGCCCATCTCGGCCCACATCACCAGCTGGGTGGTGGACTCCTCCTCCGTCAGCTCGTACGAGCCGTCAGCGAGTCTGCGCATCGGGATCAGGTAGTCCGGGTCGTTGTAGTGGCCGGGCCCCTGCGCCTCCGGGTGCCAGGCGTTGGCGTCCATGTTGCGCAGGATGTTGGGCCACTGACCGGCGGTCGGAGTGCCCCAGGCGATGTCGGTGCCGGTGCGCCAGGAGTCGGCGGTGTTCGGGCCGTACACATAGGCGTTGTGGGCGTCCTGTGCCGGCGTGTGCGGGAGCCCCCAGTCATCGGTCAGCGGGTTGCAGAGATTCAGCAGCATGCGCCGGCCGGACTTGGCGACGGCATCGCTGAACTCCTTGAACGCGGGTCCCGGGTCGGCCTTCTCTGTGATTCCGCAGAGGAAATCGACCTTGATGGCGTCGACCTTCCAGCCGGCGAACTGCCGGGCGTCCTCCTGGTAGTGCCCCCGGCTGCCGAGGCCGCACGTCCTGCCGCCGTCGTAGGTCCCGGCGTCGGTGTAGATACCGGCTCGCAGTCCGAGCCGGTGCAGATGGTCCACCAGGGCCGGGATGCCGGACGGGAATCTGTCAGGGTTGGCGACCAGTCGCCCCTGGCTGTCGCGCGGATCGTCGGCCTGCCAGCCGCCGTCGAGCCAGACGATGTCGTAACCGCTGTCCTTGAGGCCGCTGCTGACCAGATAGTCGGCGACTCCCTTGACCTGGGCCTCCGTCGGGGCGCCCAGCCCGTAGTACGTGTTCCAGCCCATGTACGGCGTGCGGGCGAGGCCGCTGTCGTAGTACGGCGGCGCACCCTGGTCGTCGGCGGCGTGCGCCGAGGGAACTGTCGATCCGACCAGCACCACGGCGCCGAGCACCACCACGGCGCGCCGCGCTCGCACCATCCCAGCACGAAGCGAAACCACTTGATTCTCCTGAGAGTTGGGGTTCACGAGGCAACCCCGCCGCCGATCGCACCGGGCGGCGGTGCCACGGCGCACACTGTGGTCGGACCTCGGAAACCTGTCAATATTAATTGCTAATTAACTTAAAAATGAGTTCCAGAAGGGCGCCCTGCCCTATGGTCGGTGGGTCCACCGGACAGCCCGCTCTCCACTCGGCGAGCACCTACGGAGCCGGACACGCTCGCCGGTGCAGCCTGGACACCCGCGACTCGGACGGGCCGGCCGGCAAGGCCCGACCCGCCATGCGCCGTTGCCGCGCAACGGGCTTCCACGAGCCGGACCTCACCTCGGCTCTTGACAGGAACCTCGCCGGATTACAGCCTGTGGCAACGTTGTCAGGCTGGCCCGTGCAGGCCGCCTGCTCTTGAGCGCCCGCCTGAAATGGATCACCTTGCTCATGCCTGATCAGTCATCTCGCCCTTCCCGAAGAGCAGTTGTCGCGGCCGGCTCCACGCTGCTCGCGAGCCTCGGGGCCGGGGTCGCCCTCCCCGGTACGAGTCACGCCGCCGGGTCCGCACCGTCCGACGGCGGCGCGGCCGGGGTCCGGGGCGAACTCGCCGCGTACCGCCCGGTCGAGGTGTCCACGGTCGACTACGCCCCCACCCCCGCCGAGTTCGTGGTGGACGGGCTCAACTCCACCGGTGTGAAGGGCAGCGGATGGCGCGCCGCCGGCGGCGATCCGCAGTGGATTTCCGTCGACCTCCAGGCCGAGTGCGAGGTCGCTTCAGTACGGCTGACGTTCGAGGCGACCAAGGACGATCCCGTCTTCACGCCGTCCACCAGCGGGAATCCGCGCGACAGCACGACCGGCCAGGAGATCCTGTCCAGTTGCGCGGTGGAGTTCACCGTCGAGACGTCCCTGGACCGCCATGCCTGGAACACGGTGTACCGGACCTCCTCCGGGGCCGGCGGGGTGGTGGAGATCGAGCTGGACGGCCCCGCCACGGCACGCTGGGTGCGGATGACCGTGACGAAGCGGTCGAACGCCAACCCGCTGGGCCTCAACGGCTTCGAGGTGTACGGCACGGCGAGGGGCCGTCGGCCGGCCGCCACCGGGTGGACCGACTGGGGCGCGCACCACCACGAGGCACCCGCGCTGAAGGTCGCCGCCGACGGTACGGTCCCTCTGGAATCGGGCTGGACCCTGACGACGGACGACTGGGCCGGCGCCGAGGGCCCCGCGCTGTCCCTGCCCGCGGTGGACACCAGCCGCTGGCTGCCCGCGACCGTGCCCGGTACGGTTCTCGGCTCCCTGGTGGACCAGGGGCACCTGCCCGACCCGGTCTCGGGGATGAACAACCTCCACATACCGGAGGCACTGTCCCGCCACGCGTGGTGGTACCGGCGCGGTTTCAGCCTGCCGCGCGGCCTGCGCACCGGCCCCGGGCGTCATGTCTGGCTGGAGTTCGACGGCGTCAACCACAAGGCCGACATCTGGCTCAACGGGCAGCAGGTGGGAGGGCTGACCTATCCCTTCGCCCGCTCCGCACACGATGTGACGCGTCTGCTGTCGTCCGGCGGCGAGCAGGCGCTGGCCGTACGGATCACACCGATGCCCTTCCCCGGCAGCCCCGGGGACAAGAGCGAGGCCGGCCTGGCCTTCGTGGACGCCGGCGCCACCATGATGAACCGGAACTCACCCACTTACCTGGCCGCCTCCGGCTGGGACTGGATGCCGGCCGTGCGCGACCGCGTCTCCGGCATCTGGAACCACGTACGGCTGCGCTCGACGGGGCACGCGGTCATCGGCGATCCGCGCGTCGACACCACGCTCCCCCACCTGCCCGACACCGGCACCGCCGAGGTGACGATCGTGGTGCCGGTGCGCAACGCCGACTCCGCCGAGCAGCGCGTGACGGTCACCGCGTCCTTCGGCGACGTACGCGTGTCGCGGACCGTCGCGGTGCCCGCGGGCGGGAGCACCGATGTGGTCTTCGCACCCGCCGACCATGAGCGGCTGCGGGTGCGCGACCCCGCGCTCTGGTGGCCCAACGGCTACGGCGAGCCCGCTCTGCACGACCTCACGCTCGTCACGTCGACCGGCGGCGAGGAGAGCGACCGCCGCACCACACGCTTCGGCATCCGCCAGTTCGGTTACGAGTACGCGGTGCCGCTGCCCTTCGGCGGCTCCACCGACTCGTACACGCAGTCGGTGGAGCTGGGCGCCAGGGAGGCGCGGTACGTGCGGGTCAGATGTCTGACACGCGCCACGGACTGGGGTGCGTCGCTGTGGGGCCTCTCGGTGATCGACAGCGCGGCGCCGGGCACCGACCTTGCCCTGCACAGGGCTGCCACGGCCTCGTCCGTGGACGAGCCGGGCCACGAGGCCGACAACGTCACGGACGGGGACGCGAAGACGCGATGGTCGTCGACGTTCGAGGACGATCAGTGGGTCCAGGTGGACCTCGGCGCCTCGGTCTCCTTCGACCGGGCGGAGCTCCTCTGGGAACGGGCGTACGCCAGAACCTACGTGGTCCAGGTCTCCATGGACGGCGAATCCTGGACGGACGCCGGGTCCGTCGACAACTCAGCGGTGCCGCTGCCCTTCCAGAACGCCGGGGCAAGCCTGCAGAGCGTGGATGTGGGCGACCGCACGGCTCGGTATGTGCGGCTCGACTGCAGTGAACGGGCAACGAGTTGGGGAACGTCGCTGTGGAGTCTGTCGGTGATCGACAGTGCGGCGCCCGGCACCGACCTGGCCCTGCACGGGACCGCCACCGCCTCGACGGACGACGGCTCGAACCCGGCGCGGAACGCCACCGACGGCAAGCCGGACACCCGCTGGTCATCCGCTTACGCGGACAACCAGTGGATCCGGGTGGACCTCGGCAGCTCCGTCTCCTTCGATCGCGTCGTCGTCGTGTGGGAGTCGGCCTACCCCAAGACGTACGCCGTACAGATCTCCGACGACGGGGACACGTGGACGGACGTGAAGTCGGTCGACAACACTCCGGAACCGCTGAAGATCAGCGTCAACGGGGTGCGGATCTTCTGCCGGGGTGGCAACTGGGGCTGGGACGAGTTGCTGCGCCGGATGCCCGCCGAGCGGATGGACACGGCGGTGCGGATGCACCGGGACATGAATTTCACCATGATCCGGAACTGGCTCGGCAGCAGCAACAGGGAGGAGTTCTTTGCGAGTTGTGACGAGTACGGCCTGCTCGTGTGGAACGATTTCCCGAATGCGTGGGCCATGGACCCACCGGACCACGACGCTTTCGACGAACTGGCGCGGGACACCGTACGGCGCTACCGCATCCACCCCAGCGTGGTCGTCTGGTGCGGTGCCAACGAGGGCGACCCGCCCGCGGCGATCGACACCGGCATGCGGGAGGCGGTCCGGTCGGAGGCGCCCGGCGTCTTTTACCAGAACAACTCGGCCGGCGGCATCATCTCCGGCGGGGGCCCCTACGGCTGGGTGGAGCCGGACCGCTACTTCTCCCGTTCCACCTACGGCGGTGGCCACTTCGGCTTCCACACCGAGATCGGTATGCCCGTGGTGTCGACGGCGGAGAGCATGCGCAGCCTCGTCGGCGACGAGCCCGAGTGGCCGATCGGCGACGCGTGGTACTACCACGACTGGAGCACCAGGGGGAACCAGGCGCCGCAGAACTACCGCGCGGCCATCGAGGCGCGGCTCGACACGGCCAAGGACCTGGACGACTTCGCGCGCAAGGCACAGTTCGTCAACTACGAGAACTCCCGCGCCATGTTCGAGGCCTGGAACGCCAACCTGTGGAAGGACGCCAGTGGCCTGATGCTCTGGATGTCCCACCCGGCCTGGCACAGCACCGTCTGGCAGACCTACGACTACGACTTCGACGTCAACGGCACCTACTACGGGGCGCGGAAGGCCTGCGAGGCCGTCCATGTGCAGACGGATCCGCAGAAATGGGAGGTCGTCGCGGTCAACCACACCGCGCACCGTCTGAAGGCCGTGACCGTCACGGCCCGGCTCTTCGATCTGACCGGGAGGCAGCTCGGGTCCACTCGGCGAACAGAGGTGGACGTGGCCTCCTCGGGCACGACGCCTGCCTTCACGGCCGGCTTCGGGAAGGATCTGCCCGGCCTGCACCTCCTGCGACTGGGCCTGGAGGACAGCCGCGGCAGAGCCCTGTCGGAGAACACCTACTGGCGCTACCGCGAGACGGCCGACATGAGGGCCCTCAACCGGACCGGAACGGTCAAGGTCACCGCCGACCTCGGTCACGTCACCCGGTCGGGGACGCGCCGCACGATGACCGCGACCGTCCGGAACCGGGGATCGGTGGTCGCGTCGATGGTGCGGCTGTCACTGGTGGACGCGGCGGACGGCCGGCGCGTACTGCCGACGCTCTACAGCGACAACTACGTGTGGCTGCTCCCCGGGGAGTCGCACGCGGTGACACTCTCGTGGCCCGCGGAAGCTCTGCGGTCGGGGCGGCCCGCGCTGCTGACCGAGGGGTACAACAGCGCGCGATCGATGACACGCGCATAGCCTCCGCGCAGGGGCCGGCCGCCTCCGCGACCGGCCCCTGCGCTGCCGACGACGCCCGTCCTGCCTGCCCGTCAGGCGTGTGGATCGAACGGGATGCCGGCCGGCTCGGCCTTTTCGAGGTGATCGGCGAAGTTGCCGTCCTTGAGGCCGAAGACGGCGCTGCCGAAGTCGGCCTGGGCCAGCTTGTCCCGCAGCCCTGCGGGGAAGCCGTTCCAGCCGACCAGGCTGGGGAACTGCCAGGCGTGGTAGTGATTCTCCGGCGGCTCGTCACCGGAACCGGCAGGGCGGAAACAGTGCGTGCCCACACCGTCCTTGTGGTAGACGGCCTTGGGATGTGTTCCGTCCCACCGGATCTGATCGCGGCTGTACACGTTGAAGTTGCCGTGGGCGGAGGTGGACACATAGCGGGCCTCGTCGTTCTGGACCCACACCACGACGTGCTCCCAGTCGTGCCGGTGCCCGCCGAGCCCGCTGCCGGCCACGGCCTGGTCCTTCTCGAAATAGAGCCCGTACAGGATGGCGCACCAGCCGTTGTTGCACTTGTAGCGCGCGTATCCGTTGGTGTTGTCGAGGTCCCAGGAGTCACGGCAGTGACCGTTGACGGCTCCGGTGGTGTTGAGGCCGGGCGCTATGGTCCCGTCCGGGCCTATGGCGGGAGTCGGGTAACAGCCGTCCGTGTCGTAGTCGTACGCGGGCTGGAACGTCTGCTCCAGCCCGTCCGCGTTCGCGGGCAAGGCGGTGGGCGGGTCGGCGCGAGCGATGCCGGGGACAGCGACGACCAGCGCGAGGGCGCTGCCGAGAACAAGCGAGACCTTACGGATCCGTGTTCTTCTTTCCACTGTGTCCTCCTGGTCGACGCGTGGCGGGGGGGCACGCGACTGTGATTGGCATGCCCATTGCAAAGATGTCGAATCCCACGGCGGCCGGGCCGAGCGCCGCCAGGTGACGCAGCGATGAAGAATCAGCCAACACACAGGAAGCGACCCGGCCAGGAGGCACCCGGCAGGCGCGGTGCACGGGCAGTCAGGGAGGGGCGTTGACGTCCGGAGGCCACCCGATCGGAAGTGGCGGGCGTCGAAGTCGAGTTCACGGGCCAGGACGTGCGGGTGACCGGTTTCGCCGCCGCGGGCGTTCACCGAGTTGGCGATCGACGCCGGATTCTCGCAACTGCGTAAGGAGAGCAGCCCGTTCACCCCGTCACACCCGGACGGGACGCCCGAGCCTCAGCGGATCACACTCGGCCGGCCGGCCCGACACACCGTTCCAGGGGCGGACGAATCGCCCCCGCACCCCTCTCATGCCCCCGTGCGGAGCTGCCCCAGCGCTGCTTTCCGGCCGAAGCGTGAAGTTTCGAGCAAGAACCACCTCGAAAAAACAGCAGGTCAGACGGTAGTTCGCAGTTGTACCACCGAAATTCGTCCATATGCTGGACGCCCCTCACGGGCCCCACGCACCGGTCCCGAGCTGGCCGAACGACCATTCGGTCGATGTGCCTCGGGCGGGCCGGGCCGGAAAGGACTGATCGATGTGCACTCACTGTCCGCATGCACGAGACTCCCGAACGCAATCGCACCCCCAAGCGAAGGAGATTCACACATGCGTTACAACCTGTGCACATTCAGCGTATTCACCACAGTCTCTGCACTGATCATGACGGGCATGGGCGCCATGGGAGTCGCGCAGGCCCAGGCCGCGCAGCCGACCAGCCTCTACGCCCCGTCGGCCCTCGTACTCTCGGTCGGCAAGAGCAGCGGCGCCTCGGTCACCGTCCAGCGAGCCGTCACCCTGAGCTGTGCCCCGCGCCCCAGCGGCACTCATCCCTCCCCCACCGCAGCGTGTGCGGACCTGCTCGCGGTGGACGGCGAGTTCGCCCGGCTGACCACGCCGCCGCAGCGAAGCTGCACCCGTCAGTGGGACCCCGTCGTCATCAACGCGACCGGTGTGTGGCAGGGCCGGAGCGTCTCCTGGTCGACCACCTTCGGCAACGCCTGTGAGATGCAGGCGAGTCTGACCGAAGGATCGGTCTTCGGCTTCTGATCGCCGCTCGGCGCGTGCAAGGGCGACCGATGCCCCGGCCCGACGGACGTGTGCCGACCGGCGCACGCGATCAGGGCGAGCGCATTCGGAGTTGAGGGACACAGGCCCCCGGCAGGAAGCATCCCTGTCCACTCCGTCGTGACGACGAGTGCGTCGTCACGACGGCACCTGTGCGAGGGTCGGGCCCCGGCAGTCGCCGAACATCGCCCGTGTGGGCCGGGCTGTGGGTGGAGACCGGTCACGGCGGTGCCGCTGCCAGCTCCACCGTTGTCGTGACGCGTACGAGAGCCGGCCGACGGGGCGCGGAACCGAAGCCGAATTCCACGGGTGGATCGAGCGGTGCCAGCGCCCCTAGTCCGGCTCCACCGAGCACGGCTTCCGCTGCGAGAACGGGCCACAGGTCGCGCGCTCCGTACCACTCCCGACGCCCCGAACCAGCACTGCCGAGGGTGCGTACGCCCGGCATCAGCCGCGCAGGGATGTCGCAAAGGGCCGCCCAGCGCCGGCTCCTGACGAGCGGAGCGGGCACGGCCCGCAGCAGCCACCCCAGCGGGGACCGGGAGCCGGTGCTCAGGCGCAGACTCAGCGGTCCGGCCAGAACGCTCCACTCGGAGCCGCCGGGCCGGACCGTGACGGGCACCACCTCGACGCGCTCGAAGCGGTAGGTGGCGGCCACGAAGTCCGCGATCGCGCGGGACGGTGCAAGCAACAGCCGCTCACCGTCCGGGTACTGGATCATCACGTCGCTGAACGGCCCGAAGGGTGAACGGGGCCAGTGCCCCACCACCAGCCGCGTTCCGGAGGACGTCCCCACGCCGGCGATCCAGCCGTCGAATCGCAATCGCTCACCTTTCACACGGGACAGCTTCACCCACTCCACGGGGGAATGCGGCCGGTGGGGACGGCGCCGGTGTGGCGCCGCGCCGGCACACGTCGCCCCACACGATCACGGGGAATCGCCCGCCGGCAGCGCCTCGGCCCCGGGGCGACGGAGAACAGCAGTGACGTAGTCCGCCACGGCCGCCTCGAGACCGATGTCCAGCTGCGCGCGCTCGGACATGTACCACCGGTGTTCCAGCAGCTCGTGATAGAGCTCGGCCGGGTCCACGGAGCTCCGGAGGTCCTGCGGGACGGCACGTACCGTCGGCCTGAACACCTCACGGACCCAGCGGTGGGCAAGCACCTCCGCACGCGCGCCGAGCGGGTCGCCCGGCGCGTAGTCCTCCTGTGTCGCCATCCAGGTCTCGAGGTCGTTGAGCAGTCGTCGGGCCTGGTTCTCCTCGGCGTCGAGACCGGTGAGTCGCAGCAGCTGGCGTTGATGATGGCCTGCGTCCACGACCTTGGGGACGAATGTGATCGTGTCGCCGTCCGAGGAGCTGGCGATCTGCATCTCGGCGACGTCGAAGCCGAGGTCGTTGAGCCGGCGCATGCGACGTTCGATGTAGTGATACTTGCCGGCCGGATAGACCGAGGTACGGGTCAGCTCACTCCACAGCTTCTCGTACCGCTGACAGATCTCGGCTCCGAAGGCGATCGGATCCACCGAGGGATGGAGCGCGCCCGCGGCCTCCAGGTCCAGCATCTCCCCGCTGATGTTCACCCGGGCCAGATCGATGTCGTATTCACGCTGCCCGGTGCTGAGCTGGTTGTGCACCTCGCCGGTCTCCGCATCCACCAGGTAGGCGGCGTAGGCGCCGGCGTCCCGGCGGAACAGCGTGTTGGACAGGGAGCAGTCGCCCCAGGCGAAGCCCGCCAGGTGCAGCCGGACCAGCAGCACGGCGAGCGCGTCCATGAGGCGGTGCACCGTACTCGGGCGCATCGTCGTCTCGAACATCGAGCGGTAGGGCAGGGACCCGTTGAGATGACGGGTGATCAGCACCGGCTCCAGCGCAGCCCCGTCGGCGTCGGTGCGCCCGGTCACCACCGCGAGTGGGTCCACCGCGGGTATCCCGAGCCGGGCCAGGGTGCGCAACAGCTCGTACTCGCGTACCGCCGGCCGTTCGGCGAGCTCCTTGACGGCCACCACGTCGGCCCCCGCTCGCGCATAGCGCACGACGTGGCGGGAGATGCCGCGCGGCAGTGTCACCAGATGCTCCTCCCCCCATTCCTCGAGCGGCAGGTGCCAGGGAAGTTCGAGAAGCAACGCGGGATGTTCGGGATTGGTGGCGCTGAACTGCAAAGCCATCGGTCGCCTCGTCGGTCCGGTGAAGGGACCACCAGTGTGACGCAGCGGGCCGCACGCCCCGCGACCGAGGGGGCGAACGCGTACCCGCCCCGGCCGGGAGCTGTCATTGCACTCCGTCCGGCCGGAACTGGATGCTGATGCGCCCTCCCGCGGCTCGCGCGGTCTTGGGGACGGCGTGCTCCCAGGTCCGCTGGCAGGAACCGCCCATCACGATCAGATCCCCGTGCCCGAGCGGTCGCCGGACGACGTCCCCGCCGCGGCACGGGCGCAGCAGCAGGTCGCGGGGCGCACCCACCGAGAGGATGGCGACCATCGTGTCCTCCCGGGCGCCTCTGCCGATGCGGTCGCCGTGCCAGGCCACACTGTCGCGCCCGTCGCGGTAGTGGCACAGGCCGGCCGTCGTGAAGGGTTCGCCGAGCTCGGCGGCGTAGTGCGTCGAGAGCCCCTGTCGCGCTTCGTCCAGGACGGGGTGCGGCAGTCGTTCGCCGGCACGGTAGAAGGCGAGCAGCCGTGGGACGTCCACGACCCGCTCGTACATCTGCCGTCGTTCGGCCTTCCAGGGAACGTCCGTGGCCAGTTGTTCGAACAGCGCACCGGCGCCGCTCAGCCAGCCCGGCAGGAGGTCGATCCAGGCCCCGTCGCCCAGCGCGGTTCGGCGGAGGCCGTCCAGAGGGCGCAGGAACACGTCGTCGCCCTGATCGAACAGAGACCCCTGGAGCTGGTGCGTTGCCATGATGACAGGCTACTCGCATTCGAACATGTGCGCTATTAGGTCGTTCCGGAACTCCAGCCGCTCCCGGGCGCCCGGCATCGTCGGCGGGAACACCGCGGCACGTCCGCCCCAAAAAATCACCCCGAAAGGCGCCGGCGGGCCCGCGCACAGGAATCCCCCGGACCGATGCCCGCCGCACCTCCCCCATCCCCCGCCACCCCTCGCCCCATCCACCGACACGCAGCGCCCATATCGTCTAAATTAGGGCAAGTGGGGTTGCGGCTGTCTGTGGTCACGCCGGACTTGCGGGACCGCGTCCGAGACGGCTGCACGTGCACTGAGACAGCGTGGCCCGGTCCGGCCGGGCCACGGGGACGGATACCCATGACCGATGGCCAGCGGGGTCCCGAGGACCAAGGTCCGGACCCCCTCGGAGACTTTCTCTCGCACTTCCTCGGCACCGGACAGGGCGGAGAACCGCCCGACCCGCGGCGCATCGACTTCAGCCGTCTGCTGAGCGGTCCCGCACGGCAGCTCGTCTCCGTCGCGGCGTCCTATGCCGCCCAGCACGGCAGTACCGACCTCGACACGGAACACCTCTTGCGGGCCGCGCTCTCCGCCGAGCCGACCCGTCGCATGGTCACGCGGGCGGGCGCCGATCCCGACGCGCTCGCCGCCGAGATCGACCGGCAGGCCGGGGAGGGGCCGCCACGCCAGTACATCGCCGTCACCCCCGCGGTCAAGCGCGCTCTGCTCGACGCCCATGAGATCGCGCGCTCCACCGGCGCCTCCTACATCGGCCCGGAACACGTGCTGGTGGCACTCGCCGCCAACCGCGATTCCGCGGCGGGGCAGATGCTCAACGCCGCGCACTTCTCGCCGCCGCCCGGCACCCGGGAGGGCCTCGCGCCCGCGCCCGGGAGCGTCGGCCAGCGTATCGGCCCCGCCGAGCGGAACACCCCCAACCTGGACAAGTTCGGCCGCGACCTCACCGACCTGGCCCGGGAGGGCCGTATCGACCCGGTCATCGGCCGCGACGAGGAGATCGAACAGACCATTGAGGTCCTCGCCCGGCGGAGCAAGAACAATCCCGTCATGATCGGCGAAGCCGGAGTGGGCAAGACCGCCATCGTCGAGGGCCTCGCCCGGCGCATCGCGGACGGCGATGTGCCGGACATCCTGCTCGACCGGCGTGTCGTCCAGCTCGACCTGTCGGGAGTCGTTGCCGGCACCCGCTTCCGCGGGGACTTCGAGGAGCGGCTCACCGGCCTCATCGACGAAATCCGCGCCCACTCGGGCGAACTGATCGTCTTCATCGACGAACTGCACACCGTTGTCGGGGCGGGCGGCGGATCCGAGGGCGGCCCGATGGACGCCAGCAACATGCTCAAGCCCGCCCTGGCCCGTGGCGAACTCCATGTGGTGGGGGCCAGCACGCTCGAGGAGTACCGCCGCTACATCGAGAAGGACGCCGCGCTCGCCCGCCGCTTCCAGCCGGTTCTGGTGCCCGAGCCCAGCCCGGCGGACGCCGTCGAGATCCTGCGCGGTCTCCAGGACCGTTACGAGGCCCATCACCAGGTCCGCTACACCGACGAGGCGCTGCTCGCCGCCGTCGAACTGTCCGACCGCTACCTCACCGACCGCTATCTGCCCGACAAGGCGATCGATCTCATGGACCAGGCCGGCGCCCGGGTCCGGCTGCGCTCCTCCACCCGCGGCACCGACATCCGCTCCCTGGAACGCGAAGTGGAGCGACTCACCAGGGACAAGGACCAGGCCGTCGCCGCCGAGCAGTACGAGCGGGCGACCGAACTGCGCGACCGGCTCACCGAGCTCGAGCAACGGATCGAGAAGGGCAAACACGCTCCACAGCCGCGCAGTCACGTCGCCGAGGTCACGGTCGAGGACATCGCCGACATCGTGTCCCGTCAGACCGGAATCCCCGTCAGCAGCCTCACCCAGGAGGAACGGGACCGGCTGCTGAACCTGGAACAGCATCTGCAGCAGCGCGTCATAGGCCAGGACGAAGCGGTGACCGCCGTCGCCGACGCCGTCCTGCGCTCACGGGCCGGCCTGTCCGACCCCGGCCGCCCGATCGGAAGCTTCCTCTTCCTCGGCCCCACCGGCGTCGGCAAGACCGAACTCGCCCGCGCGCTCGCGGAGGCGCTCTTCGGGAGCGAGGACCGGATGATCCGCCTCGACATGAGCGAGTACCAGGAACGGCACACCGTCAGCCGCCTGGTCGGCGCTCCTCCCGGCTACGTCGGCCACGAGGAGGCCGGACAGTTCACCGAAGCGGTGCGCAGGAACCCGTACTCGCTGCTGCTCCTGGACGAGATCGAGAAGGCACACCCCGACGTCTTCAACATCCTGCTGCAGGTACTCGACGACGGACGGCTCACCGACTCGCAGGGCCGCACGATCGACTTCAAGAACACCGTCATCGTCATGACCAGCAACCTGGGTTCGCAGGCCATCATCAGCGGGGGCGGCTCGGTGGGCTTCGGCAGCGGCTCGGCGGACGGCGACGAGCAGGCCCGGCGCGAGCGGGTGCTGCGCCCGCTGCGCGAACGCTTCCGGCCGGAGTTCCTCAACCGCATCGACGAGATCGTGATCTTCCGCCAGCTCGCCGATCAGCAGCTGCGGCAGATCACCAACATGCTGCTGGACGACTCCCGGCGCCGGCTCCGCGCTCAGGACATCTCCGTCGAGGTCACCCTGGACGCCGTCGAATGGCTCGCGCAACGCGGTTATCAGCCCGAATACGGCGCGCGCCCGTTGCGCCGCACGATCCAGCGCGAGGTCGACAACCGGCTCTCCCGCATGCTGCTCGACGGCAACCTGCAGCCGCACAGCCGCCTCCGGATCGACGTGGCCGACGGTGAGCTGACCATCCACAAGGAGCAAGAACCCCAGGGCACCGCGGACTGACCCCGAGCGGCGCGTCCCGCAGAGCTCCGCCCGATCCACACATCGGGCCGTGTTCCGCGCCGGCTCCTCCTGATCGATGATGACGTACCGGGGTGCCGTCCTCGGTACGCCACCGGTTGTCCAGGAAGGGGTTCCTATGCGGGAAACGACGTCGGCGCAGTCCTCGCCGGACGATCGCTCCGTCCCCGGCTCGAACGCAGAAGCCGACGTGATCGTGGTGGGGGCGGGGCCCGCGGGCTCGGCCGCGGCCTATCACCTCGCCAGGGCGGGCATCGATGTCCTGCTCCTGGAGAAGGCCCACTTCCCCAGGGAAAAGGTGTGCGGCGACGGCCTGACCCCGCGAGCGGTGCACCAGCTCATACGGATGGGTATCGACATCAACGCTCCGGGGTGGACGCGTTCGCGCGGCATGCGATGGGTGGCCGGTGCACATCAGGTGCACATCGACTGGCCCGCCCTGGGGCGCTACCCGGACTTCGGCCTCTCGCGGAGCCGGCACGACTTCGACGACATCCTGGCCCGTCACGCCGTCGCCGCCGGAGCGCGGTTGCGCAGCGGGGTGAAGGTGACCGGGCCGGTCACCGACCGAACCGGCCGCATCACCGGTGTCACCGCCACGGCCGGAGCGAAGGAGCCCGTGGTCTTCCGCGCACCGATCGTCGTCGCCGCCGACGGAGCCTCCGCCCGCCTCGCGCTCGCGATGGGCCTGCAGCGGGACACGAACAGGCAGATCGCGACCGCCGCCCGCCGCTATTACCGCAGCCCGGAGCGGTCTCGGGAGGAGTACCTGGAACTGTGGGCCGATCTCCGCTTCCCGGGGAGCGATCACTACCTGCCGGGCTACGGTTGGATCTTCCCCATGGGGGACGGCCGCGTCAACGTCGGGCTCGGTGCGCTGCCTCACCGCAGGCACGGAATCGCGGACCTGCGGGCCACGTTGGACCAGTGGCTGGCACGCACTCCGCACGCCTGGGGGCTGCACGAGGAGAATGCCGACGGCCCTGTCCGCAGCGCGGCGCTGCCCTTGGGTTTCAACCGTCACCCGCTCTACACCCGGGGACTTCTGCTGGTCGGCGACTCCGGAGGCATGGTCAGCCCCTGGAACGGGGAGGGCATCGGCCAGGCGATGGAAGCCGGCGAGGTCGCGGCCGAGAGCGCCACGCTCGCCCTCGCCCTTCCCCCGGGCCCCCGGCGGGAACGGGTGCTCCACAGCTACCCGGTGGAGATGAACCGCCGCTGGGGGCGCTACTACCGTCTCGGCAACGCGGCCGCCGACATCGTCTTCAGCCGTTCGGGCTTCCAGCCCATCCTCAATCGGTACGTCATGGGATCGCCCTTTCTCCTCAACACCCTGGCCCGGATGCTCACCGATCTCACGGACAAGCCCTCGCGCGACGTGATCGACCATGTGCTGAACACCGTCGTGCGTCTGGTGCCGGCACCCCGCGTGCGCAGGCACTGAGCGGATCGCCGGCAGTGCCTCCCCGCCCGGCGTGGCCGTCCCGGCCCCTCTCTCGTCCGCGTGTACGAGCAAGTGAGGGCGCCGGGGAGGCCGGGGTACTCATCCGCCCGCCGCTCCTCCGCCCTCGAGCGGTGGGACAACCCTGATCAAGTGCACCGCCGCGCTCGCCCAGTCGCCGGGCGGCAGTTCGGGCCGGATCCCGTACTCCCGCAGCACGGTCGCGGAATGGACCGTGCCGGTGCGGGCGTCGCGGTAGCGGGCGGCGGGGTCGAGGCCGGCCAGCCGAAGGGCAGGTGACGGGCTGCCGTGCCGCGGTGTCCGCTGCCAGACAAGGAGGAGGGTCTCACTGCCGTCGGCGGCGACGTACTGTGTCGCCGCCGGTCCGTGCTCGCCTGGGGCTCGGAGCCGGTGCAGCTCGCCGTGCTGCACGAGGTGGCGTACCCGCTTGTACTCGGCCACCAGCCCGGCCCCCTCGGCCAGTTCGGCGTCGGACCAGCGCGAAAGGTCGCCGCCGATGCCCAGGACCCCGGCCGTCGCCACATGGAAACGGAAGCGCAGTGGCACCGAGCGGCCGGTGAACTGGTTCGGCACGTCGGTCACCCAGGCTGCCATGGTCCGTGCCGGGTAGAGCTGACCGTATCCGTGCTGAATGGCGAGCCGGTCAGCGGCGTCGGTGTTGTCCGAGGGCCACGCCTGGTCGGTGCGGGACATCATGCCGAGGTCCACCCGGCCGCCGCCACCGCTGCACGCCTCGATCCGGAGCCGGGGGTGATCGACGCGGAGCCGGTCGATGACGTCGTAGACGTGGTGGACGTACGTCGTCCACACCTCGTCCGCCCGGTCCGCCCGGTCCGGCCAGCCGGCTTCGCTGAACGCACGGTTCATGTCCCACTTGAGGAAGTCGATGCCGTGGTCGCCGACCAGCCGGGTCAGCCATCCGTACGCCCACTCCGCGACGTCGCGACGGGCGAAGTTGAGGACCAGCTGGCTGCGCAGCTCCGTGCGGGTGCGGTCGGGGAAGTGGAGTACCCAGTCGGGGTGTTCGCGGTAGAGGTCGCTGTCCGGGTTGACCATCTCAGGCTCCACCCAGAGTCCGAAGCGCATGCCGAGCCGGTGCACCTCCTCGACCAGGGGTGACAGTCCGCCGGGGAAGCGGTCCGGGTCCGGTGTCCAGTCACCGAGTCCGGCCTCAGCGCTGCGGCGCGCCCCGAACCAACCGTCGTCCATGACGTAGAGCTCCGCGCCGAGCGCCGCCGCCCGGGCGGCCAGCGCCATCTGGCCCGCCTCGTCGACGTCGAAGCCGGTCGCCTCCCAGGAGTTGTAGAGAACCGGCCGGATCTCCCGGGGATGCGGCAGCACCTGGGCGAGTGTGTACGCGTGCCACTCCCGGCTCGCCGCGCCGAAACCGCCCTCGCAGTAGAGCCCGGCGTGGACCGGGGTGGTGTACTCCTCGCCTGGGCCGAGCGCGAGGGACGGGCCCTCGTGGCCTGCGCCGCCGGTGAAACCCGCCCGGCCGTCGGGGGTGCGCTGCACCGTGATGCGCCAGCTCCCGCTCCAGGCCAGTGCCGCGCTCCACACCTGGCCGCGGCTCTCGGTCGCGTCGCCCGCGTCGAGCATCACCCAGGGGTTCGCGTGGTGACTGGTGATGCCGCGCCTGCTGGTGAGGACGGTTTCACCGAACGGTAGTGTCTCCCGGCGCAGTTGCGTCTCGGAGGACCACTGACCGGTGACGTGGCTCAGGCGGTAGCCGTCCCGGAACGGCAGTGTCCAGGCGGCTGAGTCCGCGCGCTGGAGGGTGACGGGTGCGTCGCCGTCGTTGCGCAGCACGGTCCAGCGCTCGATGACGTCGCTGTCGCCGTGGACCCGGTAGTGGAGTGCCACCCGGAGGAGGTGGACACGGTCGCGGAACTCCAGGACCAGCTCGGCCGAGCCCGGCGCCGGCTCGAGGACACGGTGACCGGTGGGCTGCCATTCGAAGGCGCGGGTGCCATCGGCGAAGCGCACCTGCAGCGAGGGGGGACCGTACCGCGTCCCGCCGTCGACAGGCAGTTCGTCACCGACGGGCCGTCCCTCGAAGCTGCTGACCGGGGGTGCGGGCGCAGTGGCGACCTCCTGGGCCTCGTCAAGGGTGAGCAGGGGGCCCCACGCGAGGTGGCAGGGCGCTCCCGTCGCGTCGATCCGAAGCGCGTACGAGGTGCGCGGGGTGGACAGCAGCCAGACCCCGGCGTCGGGGGCGAAAGCGATCACAGACATCGGTCCTCACGTTCAGGTTGCGCCGCGACGGCAGTCGGCAGCCAACTCCGCCTTCGATCTCCTGTCAATCCCCTTACTCGATATGAGATTTGCATGTTTCACGCACAATGAGTTGAGACTTCAAAAGAGCGTGTTTCTTTTATTGACAGCAGAAAAGAACACCCTCTACGTTTCGGCCATGCGCTCGCTCCCCCGTACCGAGGCAGTCCCGGTTCCGACGCCGGCCGCCTCCCTGGTCTTCACCACCACGCTGTCCCACGGCCCCCTCACCCGGGCCGAGATCGGCAGGCGGACCGACCTCTCACCGGCCGCGGTCACCAAGGCCGTACGGCCCCTGATGGCGGCCGGCTACCTCGTCGAGGGCGTGGACGAGGAGGCGCCGCCGTCCCTGGGGCGGCCCGCCAGCCTCGTACGGGTGGACGGCGGCCGCGCCCTGTTCATCGGAATCAAGGTCACCGGGGACGAGATCATCGCGGTCCTGACCGACCTGTGCTGCCGCATCCGGGTCGCCCGGCACGTCCGGATCACCGCCCGTGATCCCGGTGCCGTGCTCGCCTCGACCACCGCACTCGTGCAGGAACTCCTCACGGAGGCCGACGGGTTCGGGGTACGGGTCAGCGGTATGGGTCTCGCGGTGTCGGGAGATGTGGACCGTGCCGCCGGAGTGGTCCGCTACTCGCCCTTCCTGGACTGGCGCGACGTACCGCTCGCCGAGCTGGCCCGGACGGTGACGGGTCTGCCCGTCACGGTCGACAACGACGTGCGGGCCCTGACCGTGGCCGAGCAGTGGTTCGGAGCCGGAGTGGGAGTGCCGGACTTCGCACTGGTGACGGTCGGCGCGGGCATCGGCTGCGGGCTCGTGGTACACGGACGGGTGGTCTCCGGCGCGCACGGCGTGGCCGGCGAGATCGGGCATCTGTCCATCGACCCGCAGGGCCCGCCGTGCCACTGCGGCAACACCGGGTGCGTGGAGGCCATCGCCGGTGACTCCGCCATCATCCGCCGGGTCGGCGAGGTGACCGGGCTGCCGGTCACCGACTCGGCGCAGGCCCTGGAGCTCGCGCACCGGGGTGATCCCGGCGCCCGGGAGGTGTACGCGCGGGCCGGGGAGGCCATCGGACGGGCCATCGGGGCCGTGGTCAACGTCCTCGGACCCCAGCGGGTGATCATCTCGGGCGAGGGCCTGGCGGCGTACGACCTGTTCGCCGAGCAGATCCGCGACACCTTCGCCGCCGCCGCCTTCGGTACCGCGGCCCAGTGCGACGTGATGACACGCCCGCTGCCCTTCGAGGAATGGGCGCGTGGGGCCGCGGCGACCGCGATCCAGTCCTTCATCGGTACAGAACACGTATGAGGAGCAGCAATGACGATGCAGAGCCGCATCTTCTCGCCCGCCGCCGATCCCAGCCGCCGCTCGGTGGTCCGGGGCACACTGGGAGTCGGCGCCGCCGCGCTGGCCGCGCCGCTGCTGGCGGCCTGCGGTGGTGGTCCTTCGGCCGACCCGAAGACGGTGTCCTTCGGATCGAACGGGGCGGACGCCACACCCAAGTCCGCGTACGCGGCGGTGACCGGTGCCTTCACCAAGGACAGCGGTCTCAAGGTCAGGACGAACACCGTCGACCACGACACGTTCCAGAAGAGCATCTCCACCTACCTCCAGGGCACGCCGGACGACGTCTTCACCTGGTTCGCGGGATACCGCATGCAGTACTTCGCCAAGAAGGGGCTGGCCCACCCGCTCGACGACGTCTGGGACACCATAGGTTCCGGCTTCAGTGACGCCGCGAAGCAGCTCTCCAAGGGTCAGGACGGCAAGTACTACTTCGTTCCGCTGTACAACTACCCGTGGGCCGTCTTCTACCGCCGGAGCGTGTTCCAGGAGCGGGGGTACGAACCGCCCCGCAGCTGGGGCGAATTCACCGCGCTGGCCAAGCGGATGAAGAAGGACGGCCTCTCGCCGATAGCCTCGGGATACGGCGGGGGTGACAGCTGGTCCATCCTCGGCGCCTTCGACTATCTGAACCTGCGGGCCAACGGATACGACTTCCACATGTCGCTCATGCGCGGTGAGGTCTCGTGGACCGACCGCCGTACGAGCCGGGCCCTGGACCTCTGGCGTGAGCTCAGCCCCTACTACCAGCAGGGCGCGGGCGGCCGTTCATGGCAGGACGCAGCCCAGTCGCTGCTCGACAAGAAGTCCGGCATGGCGGTCATCGGGCTGTTCCTGGGGCAGCAGATCACCGACGACAAGCTGCGCGCGGACATCGACTTCTTCCCCTTCCCGGAGATCGAAGCGGCCCACGGCCAGGACACGGTCGAGGCACCCACCGACGGGTTCATGCTCAGCCGCAAGCCGAGGAACCCGGAGGGCGCTGCCCGTCTGCTCGAATTCCTCGGCAGCGCCAAGGCGGAGAACGTGTACATGGGGGCCGACCCGAGCAATGTGGCCGTCCACTCCGCCGCGGACACCGGCTCGTACAACGCCCTGCAGAAGAAGTCCGCGGAACTCATCGCATCGGCGAAGCACATCACGCAGTTCGGCGACCGCGACAGCGACCCGGGGTTCATCTCCACCGTCGTACTGCCCGGTCTGGCGCAGTGGCTGGGCCACCCCGACGACGGCTCGGCCCTGCTGAAGAAGATCGAGTCCCAGCGGTCGCGCTTCTTCACGGCCTGATCCGGACCGGGAAGGTTCACCATGTCCTCCGTACGCCCGGCTGCTCCCGCCGCCCCTCCCCGGGCACCCGCCCCGTCGCCTCCCGACGCGCCGCGCGTCCGCTCGCGGCCCCTGCGGCTCGGTCGCGGCGACCGGCTCTTCCTCACGGTCATCGTCGGCATTCCGCTGCTCGTCCTGCTGGTCTTCGTCTGGCTGCCGGCGCTTGCCTCCGTAGGGCTGTCCTTCACCAGCTGGGACGGCATCGAGCCGGGCGACATCCGCTGGGTCGGGCTCGACAACTACCAGGAGATCTTCACCAACTACCCGCCGTTCTGGCCCGCGGTGCAGCACAACGTCGTCTGGCTGCTGTTCACGGCGCTGCTGCCCACACCGTTCGGCATCTTCCTCGCGTACCAGCTCGACCGGAAGATCAGGTTCACCCGCTTCTACCAGACCGCGGTCTTCCTGCCCATGGTGCTCTCGCTCGCCGTGGTCGGCTTCATCTGGGAGATCATCTACAACCCTGACAACGGCCTTCTGAACGGCATCCTGAACGGGGCGGCGCCCGGCCATCACATCGACTGGCTGGGCGACCCGGACCTCAATCTCTGGGCCGTGCTCATCGCCTCCGCCTGGCGGCACACCGGCTACATCATGATCCTCTATCTGGCCGGCCTGAAGGGCTTCGACCCCGCGCTGAAGGAAGCGGCGGCGCTCGACGGCGCCAACGGACGCCAGACCTTCCTGCGGGTGGTCTTCCCGGCGCTCAGGCCCGTCAACGTCATCATCCTCGTGGTCACTGTCATGGAGTCGCTGAGGGCGTTCGACATCGTGTATGTGCTCGGCGGCGGTGTCGGGAGCAAACCCGGCATGGAACTCCTGTCGCTCCTGATCACCGACAACATCATCGGCGAGTCCAGCCACATCGGTTACGGCTCGGCGCTCGCGGTCGTCCTGCTCATCGTCTCGCTGGCCGCCATCGGGACGTTCCTTGCCCAGACCTTCCGCAAGGAGGACCAGTGACCGCGACCGTCACTCCGCCGGCCGCCGGCTCGCGCAGGCGCCGTCCGCCGTCACCGGACACGGGACCTGCCCGTCCGGAGCGGCAGACCGGCAGGCACCTCTTGCTCGGCGGGATCGCCTTCCTATGGCTCGTTCCGCTGCTGTGGGCGGTGTACACCTCGCTGCGGCCCTACTCGGACACCAGCAGGCACGGCTACCTCTCCCTGCCGCACAGCCTGGGCTTCGAGAACTTCGGCGCCGCCTGGAACCAGTCGGGCATGCCGCACTTCTTCTGGAACTCCGTCCTGATCACCGTTCCGGCGGTCCTCGGCACGCTGCTCTTCTCCGCCGCCGTGGCCTTCTTCGTCTCCCGGTTCGACTTCCGCTGGAACGTCGTCCTGCTGATGCTCTTCACCGCCGGCAACCTGCTCCCCGCCCAGGTACTGATCACTCCGCTGTACCGGCTCTACCTGCTGATCCCGCTGCCCGGCTGGATGAGCGACTCGTTCCTGCTCTACAACTCGATGTGGGGCATCGTCGCCATCCACATCGCCTACCAGTGCGGCTTCTGCACCTTCGTCCTCAGCAACTACATGCGGACGATCCCGAAGGAGATCACGGAGGCGGCGCTGGTGGACGGCGCCCCGGTGTGGCGCCAGTTCTTCCAGATCGCGCTGCCGCTGTGCCGTCCCGCCTTCGCGGCGCTCGCCACCCTCGAATCGATCTGGATCTACAACGACTTCTTCTGGTCGCTCGCCCTGATCGAGACCGGTGACAAGCGTCCGATCACCTCCGCACTCGCGAACCTCCAGGGCCAGTACTTCACCAATCCCAATCTCATCGCGGCCGGCGCCCTGATGACCGCGATCCCGACACTGCTGGTGTACTTCGCGCTCCAGCGCCAGTTCATCAGCGGTCTCACCATCGGTTCCGGCAAGTAGCGCACCCGGCTCCGCCTCACCGCTCCGCGCTGTCCGCCTGCACCGCCCCGCCCTCTCCTGCTCTGCCCTGTCCGCGACCGGAACACCGCACCACTGCCGAATCCCTCAGCCGAGAAAGCGAAGAGGTCCCCCTCATGCGGTCACCCACCCGCCCCGCCGCGAGAGCCTTCCGCTCAGCGCTGGTACTCGCCGTCACAGCCGGCCTTGCCGTCGCGGTCCCGACGGCGCAGGCTGCCCCGTCCGAAGCCTCCGCCGCCTCCCCCGTCACCACCACCGCGGCCGACGCAGCCGGCCCCGGCGAGGACAGCCCGGCCCAGAAGCCGTACATGGGCTGGAGCAGCTGGAGCCTCCAGACCACCTCGTACCCGGGAGTCAATCCTGACGGAAACTACAGCTATCTCACCGAAGCCAACGTCAACAAGCAGACGGACGCCCTGGCCACCAAGCTCAAGAAGTACGGCTACGAGTACATCAACATCGACGCCGGCTGGTGGCGCGGCTGGGACTGGACACCGGAATTCGACGCGTACGGACGCCAGCAGGCAGACAAGGCACGCTTCCCGAGTGGGATGAAGGCGGTCGCCGACCGTATCCACGGCAAGGGACTCAAGGCAGGGATCTATCTGCCCGTCGGTCTGGAGAAGGAGGGGTACGGCGGGGGCAAGCTGCCGATCTGGAACACCGACAACTGCACCACCGGCGACATCGTCTACAGCGACCTGCGGACGACCAACGGCTGGGACAGCTCGTACAGGATCGACTTCTCGAAGCCGTGCGCCCAGAAGTACGTCGACTCGCAGGCCCAGCTTCTCGCTGGCTGGGGCTACGACTTCCTCAAGCTCGACGGCGTGGGCCCCGGATCCTTCAAGAGCGGCGACAACTACGACAACCGCGCGGACGTCGCGGCGTGGCAGAAGGCCATCAAGAGCACCGGTCGGCCCATTCATCTGGAGATCTCCTGGTCGCTCGACATCGGCTACGCCAAGGACTGGAAGGCCACGTCCAACGGATGGCGCGTCGACACGGACGTCGAGTGCTACTGCAACACCCTGGTGTCGTGGGAGAACTCCGTCGAGGACCGGTGGCGGGACACTCCGGGGTGGACACGGTACGCAGGCCCCGGCGGCTGGAACGACCTCGACTCGATCAATGTGGGCAGCGCCGCCATGAGCGGCCTGACCAGGGCCGAGCGGCAGAGCTACATGACGCTCTGGGCGATCGCCAAGTCGCCGCTGTTCAGCGGGGACGACCTCACCCAGCTGGACGACTACGGTCTGTCGCTGATGACCAACCGCGACGTGCTGAAGATCGACCAGCAGCCGGGAAAGCCCGCCAAGCCCGTCACCTCGGTCGGCGACGAGCAGGTCTGGGCATCGGAGAACCCCGACGGCAGCTACACCGTCGCCCTGTTCAACCAGGGTGACTCCGCATCCCCGGTCACCGCCGACTGGTCGGCCCTCGGCTTCACGGGTCAGGCGTCCGTCCGTGACGTGTGGAACAGCGAGAACCTCGGCCGGTACAAGGACGGCATCACCCAGGCCCTGCCGGCCCACGGCTCGCGACTGTTCACCGTCACCCCGCAGGGCCCCGCGCTGAAGACGACGGCGTACGAGGCGGAGTCCCCGGACAACGTCCTCACGGGTTCCGCCTCCGTCGCCGACTGCGCCGAGTGCTCGGGCACGAAGAAGGTCGGCAACCTGTATCTGGGCGGCACGCTCCAGTTCACGGACGTCGTCGTCAAGCAGGCCGGCCGCTACCTGATCGACGTCGCCTACACATCGGGCGATCCACGGTCGATCGGCGTGTCGGCGAACGGCAAAGCGCCGGTCATGACGGCCTTCCCGTCCACGGGTGGCTGGGGAGCGGCCGACACGATCAGCGTGCCGGTCACGCTGAAGGCCGGCAGCAACACCGTCACCTTCGACAGCGGCACAGGCTACTCGCCCGACATCGACAAGATCGACGTGCCGCTCCGGTAACCCCGTCGCACGACCACAGCCGGGGGCGCGCCCTGATCGGCGCGCCCCTGTCCCGTGCCGCCGCTACCCGCACTCCCGCCCGAGTCCCCCGACGCCGTACCGCGCCCTCCACCGTGTCCGCAGGAATGGAGTAGTCCCGTGAACGACCACCATCCGCACACCTCTGCGCAGCCCAGTAACGGCACCAGCCGCCGTCGCGTGCTCTCGCTCGCCGCCGCCGTCGGATCGTTCACCGCCCTCGGCGGCCTCCCCGCCTTCGCCGCCTCCGCCCCACCGGAGCGCCCCACCACGTCACCGATGCTCGCCGAGGGGCAAGGCTCGACGACACGGATGTGGTATCGCGCCCCGGCCGGTGAGAAGACGATGCTGGAGCGGGCCCTGCCGGTCGGCAACGGCCGCCTCGGTGCTCTCGTCGGCAACGACCCCTCGCACGAACTGCTCTTCGTCTCCGACGCCACCATGTGGACCGGCGGCGCCAACGACGTGCTGGATCAGGACGGGCAATTCCCCTACGGACGGGGCGATTTCGGCAGTTTCACCCAGCTGGCACAGGTGACCATCGACATCCCGGAGCACGACCTCGGCGCGGTCAACAGCTACCGCCGCGAACTCGACATCGCGCAGGGCCTGGTCAGCTCCAGCTATGTCCGTTCGGGCGTGTCCTTCGAGCGCCGTGTCTTCGCAAGCCGGCCGGACGACGTGATCGTCGTGCAGTTCTCCCAACGGGGCGGGGGCCATTACACCGGCACCGTCTCGCTCGACGGCACGCACGACGAGGCAACGTCGGCGGACGGCGCGCACCGCAGTCTCTTCTTCGGCGCCGCTTTCACCAACGGGCTCCGCTACGGCGCGGCGGTCACCGCGCACAGCATGAGCGGCTCGGTCAGCACCCAGGGCTCCCAGATCGTCTTCACCCGCTGCGCGGATCTGACGGTCGTGATCAGCGGCGGTACGAATTACTCCCCCGACCCGCGGCGCGGCTACCGGGACCCGGAACTCGACCCGTCCGCACTCGCCAGGACCAAGGCGCGTGACGCCGTACGGCATTCACCCACCGCTCTGCTGCACACCCATGTGGCCGACTACCGCGACCAGTTCGACGGCATGCAGATCTCGCTGGGCCCTTCCACGGCCGATCAACGGTCTCTCGACACCTGGGAACGTCTGAAGGCGCGCACTCAGCAGGGCGAACCCGACCCCGAATTCGAAGCGCTCTACCTCCAGTTCGGCCGCTACCTGATGATCAGCAGTTCCCGCGGCGGCCTTCCCGTCGCCCTCCAGGGCCCGTGGCTGGACGGCAACGACCCGGACTGGATGGGTGATTACCACACCGACATCAACATCCAGATGAACTACTGGATGGCCGACCGCACCGGACTCTCCCGCAACTTCGACGCGTTCACCGACTACTGCCTCTCTCAGCTGCCGGTCTGGACGGAACTCACCCGGAGCCTGTTCAACGATCCGCGCAACCGGTTCCGCAACTCCTCGGGCAGAGTCGCCGGCTGGACCGTGGCCTTCTCCACGAACATCTACGGCGGCCTGGGCTGGTGGTGGCACCCGTCGGGCAACGCCTGGCTGTGCAACACGCTGTGGGATCACTACGAGTACACCCAGGACCGGGAGCACCTCGCGAAGATCTACCCGCTCCTCCAAGGCGCCTGCGAGTTCTGGGAGGCCCGGCTGCTGACCATGACGGTCACCGACGCTGAGACCGGCAAGGAGCGTGAGGTCCTGGTCGCCGACAACGACTGGTCGCCGGAGCACGGCCCGCAGGACGCGAAGGGCATCACCTACGCGCAGGAGCTGGTACGGGACCTCTTCGCGCACTACCGCGAGGCCAGTGCACTGCTCGGCCGGAACGCCGCGTACAGCAGGACCGTCGCCGGGCTGCAACAGCGGCTGTACATGCCCGAGGTCAGCCCGAAGACCGGCTGGCTCCAGGAATGGATGTCCCCGGACAACCTCGGCGAAACCACCCACCGCCATCTCTCCCCGCTGGTGGGGCTGTTCCCGGGCGACCGGATCCGGCCCGACGCCTCACCCGCGGCGCTGGTGAAGGGCGCGACCGAACTCCTCACCGCACGTGGGATGGAGAACTTCGGCTGGGCCAACGCCTGGCGGTCCCTGTGCTGGGCAAGGCTGAAGCACGCGGAGAACGCGTATCAGCTGGTGGTCACCAATCTGCGGCCGTCCGTCGACGGCAGCAACGGCAGCGCGATGAATCTCTTCGACATCTACGAGACCGGGCAGGGCCGGGGGATCTTCCAGATCGAGTCCAACTTCGGCACTCCCGCCGCCATGATCGAGATGCTGCTCTACTCGCGCCCCGGACACATCGAGCTGCTCCCCGCACTGCCCGGCGCCTGGGCGCACTCCGGCTCGGTCACCGGCATCGGGGCGCGCGGCGGCTTCTCCGTCGACCTGAGCTGGCGCGACGGCAGGGTCCGCGAGGCCACCGTCCGCAGTGTCGGCGGGCGCAGCACGACGGTGACGGCAGGCGGCATCTCGCACGACATCGACCTCCGCTCCGGGGAATCCGTCACGCTGCGGAACTTTCGATGAGCGGCGCGGCGCACCGCATCCTGATCGCCGCCGTGACCCTTGCCGCCGCGGGTCTCGCCCCCGCCACGGGTCTCGCGCCCGCCCAGGCCTCCTCCGTGGCCGCGGCGACTCCCGTACCCGACCGGTCGGTGGTCACCTGGGCGGCCAGCGCGGACCGGTTGGGTGAGGCTCCGTCCGACCGCACCTACCGTCTGGTTGTCCGCACGAGTGTGGGCGGCAGCAGAGTGCGCGTCCGGGTGTCCAACGCGTTCGGCGACCGGCCCCTCGTCATCGGCAGCGCCTACACCGGGCTCCGAAAGAGCGGTGCCCGGCTGGTGGCGGGCTCCAACAGGAGGTTGCGCTTCGACGGCGCGACGTCCGTGACCCTTGCGCCCGGTGAGATCCGCTACAGCGATCCGTTGCCCGGGAGGACCGTGGCCGGCAGCGATCTGGCGGTCAGTCTGTATGTGCGGACGGCGGGCGGTCCCGCCACCGGGCACGGGATGGCGCTCCAGACGTCGTACGCGACCGCCGGGGACCACGCTGCCGAGGAACAGGACGGCGCGTACTCGGAGCAGATCGGGTCGTGGTTCTACCTCGACGCGGTGAGTGTGGATCCGGATCCCGTTCCCGGCGCCGTGGTCACGCTCGGGGACTCCATCACGGACGGCTGGCAGTCCACCACCGACAAGAACCTGCGCTGGCCCGATTTCCTGGCACGCCGGCTCCACCGGATGCCGGACTCCACGGTCCAGGGCGTGGCCAACGCGGGGATATCCGGGAACCGGGTCCTCGCGGACGGCGGCGGACAGAGTGCGCTCGCGCGTCTCGACCGCGACGTGCTGTCACTGCCCGGGGTGCGCACGGTGGTCCTGTTCGAGGGAGTCAACGACATCAAGTCCCACACCGATGTCACGGCCGCCACGCTGACGGAGGGATACCGCCGGATCATCGACCGGGTGCACGCTGCGGGGAAGTGCGTCGTCGGGGCCACCGTCCTGCCGTACAAGGGCTGGTCGGAGTGGGATCCGCAGGGTGATGCGGTGCGCGCCGAGGTGAACGAGTGGATCCGCACCAGTGGCGCGGTCGACGCGGTGGCAGACTTCGACAAGGTCCTGCGCAGCCCGTACGACCCGCAGCGGCTCCTGCCGACGTTCGACGGCGGCGACCATCTGCATCCCGACGACAAGGGCATGGAGGCCATGGCCGACTCGATCGATCTCGGGGCCCTCGCGTGCGAGGGCGGGGGCCGGGTGAGGGCGGCCGGAAACGCATGAACTCGCGACCACGAAGTGTTCTGACACTTCATCAGCGAGTTGATGTGTCAGGGGTTACGTCCACCGGCAGTGCACCGCTCCAGGGTCCGCCGAGGATACTCCCGTCATCGCGGTGATCTCGACGGGCCCCACGGGCCTCGTACCCCCGGCGTCCGCGGCGCGTTCGACACCGAGGCGTTCGACCATCCGGTCTAGACCTCCGAACGGTCAACGGACTCCACGTCCATGCCGATGCCGGCCTTCCCGAGAACCGTCGGGAAGGCCGGGCACGGCGGGTCACATCCGGTACTCCTTCCCGCACAGGAGAATCCGATGAGCCGTGTTTACCTTCCGGCCCCTGCCGGCATTTCCACCGAACCACTGCGAATAAACATTTCCACTCCCTCGATCATTTAGCGGCGTTCGAACCGTGCGGTAAAACGGCCCAGCGGAGCATCAAAGCGGAGTCATGTTTTCCAGTAACTCCCGCAAGCGGATATTCGGGACACTCATGCAACTTACACAGATCATTGCCCGAAAGTGATCGCCCCGCCATGTCCGCCACCGACGAGAATGCTGGTCGCGGCCGCCTCGCAAGATCCCTGGAGCCGTCAGGCCATCATCCAGTGGCCGAATCACATTCACCTGGCGACTTCCGACTGCTCTCCGGCCACCACCGCTCAGCCACGATCGGTCCGACTCCGCCCGCCAGGCGAATCACCTCTCCCTGCACGGAGCCGAGTTAGGCCTCATGACACGAAGGGCGCACAGCGCCGCACCGGCCCGAGCGCGAGAGGGGCCCGAGGTGGGAAGCCGCCGCCCCCGAGCCGGCGATCACCGAGGGCACCAGCCGTGCGGGACACCGGATCACTTCGACGGAACCCCCATGACATCGCCGGATGCCTAGACCACTGAAATCGACAAGGCGCCGCTTTTCTCTCGATACGCTCGAAAATGACCCCTTCGGCGCTGCAGAGACATAGACAATTAACAATGGTTCCATTGACATATGCCTTTCGAATACCAACTAATTGGTGAACGGCGAAAACGATTCGCCGTCGACCTGAAAAGCGTGTGGTCGACCCGTGCATCACATGGGAGACACGCAATTGACTGTCACCGGCATATACAGACCGGCTGTCAGACGGAGAAGATCGGCCTGGACCGGGCTGACCGCCCTGGCCAGCGCCTCAGCCATCGCCTTACTGGGACTCACCGCTCCGGCGGCGAACGCGGCGGCGACTGCAAACGCTGACCAGAACACCAAACCGTCCGTAGAGGCATCCTGCGCCGAACCCGGACCCGGTGAGGTCAGCTGCTTCGCGCTGCGCCGCACCGACGTGACCGCCAAGGAAGGCGTCCAGCCCAGCGACACCACCCCGAGTGGCTGGGGTGCCACCGCCCTCCAGAACGCCTACAACCTGCCGGCCGACGGCGGTGCGGGTCAGACGGTCGCCATCGTCGATGCCTACGACGACCCGACCGCCGAGTCGGACCTCGCCGTCTACCGGGCGCAGTACGGGCTGTCCGCCTGCACCACGGACAACGGCTGCTTCAAGAAGATCGACCAGCGGGGCGGCGCCGACTACCCGGTGACCGACAGCGGCTGGGCCGGTGAGATCTCGCTCGACCTGGACATGGTCTCGGCAGCCGCGCCGTACGCGAAGATCATCCTCGTGGAAGCCGACTCCGCCAGCTTCGAGGACATGGGCGCCTCGGTCGACCAAGCGGTCGCGCAGGGCGCCAAGTTCATCTCCAACTCGTACGGCACGGGCTACACCAGCACTGCGGGCAGTGGTGAGGACCCGGCGGAGACCACCGAATTCGACGCCCACTACAACCACCCGGGTGTCGCCGTGGTCGCCTCCTCGGGCGACGACGCCTACGGTGTCTCCTACCCTGCGGCCTCACAGTTCGTGACCTCCGTGGGCGGCACCGCGCTCGCTCAGGACTCCTCCACCCGTGGCTGGTCCGAATCGGTCTGGCACAACAGCTACGGCGGCCCGGGCTCGGGCTGCTCGCTCTACGAGGCCAAGCCTGCCTGGCAGGAGAACGCCGACACCGACTGCGACAAGCGTGCGGTCTCCGATGTCTCCGCGGTCGCCGACCCGTTGACCGGTGTCTCGGTCTACCAGACCTACGGCGGTGACGGCTGGTCCGTCTACGGCGGCACCAGCGCCTCCTCGCCGATCATCGCCGGCGCCTACGCCGCAGCCGGCACACCGACCGCGGGCACCTACCCGGCCGCCTACCCCTACGCGGCCGGCGGCAGCGGTCTGAACGACGTCGTCGACGGCGACAACGGCTCCTGCACCCCGGCCAAGATGTGCACCGCGGGTACGGGCTGGGACGGCCCGACCGGACTCGGCACGCCCAACGGCGTGCAGGCCTTCCGCAACGGTCCGCACGGCGAGGTGAGCGGCACCGTCACCAGCAGCGCCACCGGTGACCCGATCGCAGGCGCGCAGATCACCGCGGGCGACTCCCAGGCCAAGTCCGGCGCGGACGGCACCTATTCGCTGTCTCTGACTCCCGGCACCTACGACCTGAAGGTCGCCGCCTACGGCTACACCACGGCCACCGTCTCCGGCGTCGAGATCACCGACGGAGGCTCGGTCACCAAGAGCCTGACGCTCTCCCCGGTTGAGACCCGAACGGTCTCCGGCAAGATCACCGACGGTTCCGGCCACGGCTGGCCGCTCTACGCAGCGGTCACCGTTGACGGAGTGCCCGGCGCGCCCATCCAGACCGACCCGAGCACGGGCAGCTACTCGGTCGACCTCCCGGCCGGTAAGTCGTACACCCTGAAGGTCACCAGCAACTACCCGGGTTACCAGGACGCCACCAAGGACATCACCGTAGGCGACTCGGCGGTCTCCGCCAATGTGAGCCTGCCGGTGGACGCCTGGGCGGGCACCGCGGCCGGGTACAAGGCGAAGGACGTGGGCACCACCGAGCCCTTCGACTCGACCACGTCGGCTCCCGAGGGCTGGACCGTCGCCAACGCCGAAGGCACCACCGGCGGATGGCAGTTCGACGACCCGGGCAACCGGAAGAACACCACCGGTGGCACGGGCGCCTTCGCCATCGTCGACAGCGACAAGGCGGGCAGCGGCAAGCTCCAGAACTCCACGCTGACCAGCCCGTCCTACGACTTCTCGGGCACGGATCTGCCCGAGCTCAGCTACCAGACCACCTACAAGACGTACTCCTCCCAGACGGCCACCGTCGAGGCGAGCTCGGACGGCGGCACCACCTGGTCCACGGTCTACACGCACGCCGCTCCGCTCACCGGCTCCAAGACCACCGTTCCGCTCACCGACTACGCGGGCAAGTCCGACGTCCGGGTGCGGTTCCACTTCACCGGCAAGTTCGGCTGGTGGTGGCAGCTCGACGACGTGTTCATCGGCGGCCGCAGCACGACAACCGTCCCCGGCGGTCTGGTCGTCGGGCAGGTCAACGATGCCAACACCGGCGACGGCATCATCGGGAGCACGCTCACCGGCACCGGTGACGGCGCCGTGAGCACGACCTCGGCCGCCACCCCGGACGACGCGGCGCTCGGCGACGGCTTCTACTGGGCCTTCGCACCGCTCGGCCAGCAGACCCTGACCGCCGCGAAGCCCAAGTACACCAGCGCTTCCAAGGCCGTGACCATCTCGGCCGACACGACCGTGACCAAGGACTTCTCCCTGAAGGCCGGGCGTCTCAAGGTCACCCCCGCCGCGGTCAACGCTCCTGTTGCCTGGGGCGGTTCGGCGACCAAGAACGTCACGATCAAGAACACCGGTGGTGCCGAAGCCACCGTCAAGCTGGCCGAGAAGTCCGGCGCCTTCACCCCGGCCGCCGCGGGTGCGCCGCTGATCAGCAAGAAGGGGGACTACTCGCCTCTGTCGGCGAAGAGCCAGGCCGGCAAGTCCGCCGGTGCCGCGGTCGCTCCGGCCGAGGGTGGCGATGCCTGGCAGACCGTGGCTGATCTGCCGAGCTCCATCATGGACAACGCAGTCACCGCCGACAACGGCAAGATCTACTCGGCGTTCGGCTACGACGGTACGGACGACACCAAGTCGCTGTTCTCCTACGACGCGACGGACGGCTGGACGAAGCTGGCCGACGCGGCCGACACCCGGGAGGCTCCGGCCCACGGCTTCATCAACGGGAAGCTGTACATCGCCGGCGGCTGGGCCGCCAGTGGGGCTCCGGACGCCAAACTGGAGATCTACGACCCCGCCACCAACACCTGGACGACCGGCGCCTCTTCGCCGGCTCCGCTGGCGGGCGCGGGCTCCGCGGTCCTGGACGGCAAGCTCTACTCCGTCGGTGGCTGCACCACCGCCTGCGGCTCCACCTCGGTGACGGTCTACGACCCGTCGGCCAACTCGTGGTCCACCGCGGCAAACTACCCGGAGAGCATTGCCTGGGAGTCCTGCGGCGCCATCAGCGGGCAGCTGTACTGCTCCGGCGGTACCAACAGCGCCGGTGAGCTGAAGTCCGCATACGTCTACGACCCGGCGGCCGACTCCTGGTCAACCCTGCCGGACATGCCGAAGACCCAGTGGGCCTCCTCCTACACAGCGGCCAACGGCCTGCTGCTGGTCTCGTCCGGCGTCAGCGGCGGCGCCCTCACCAACGCGGGTTACGCCTACGACCCGGCCGCCGGGACCTGGTCGTCCCTGCCCAACGCCGACGTCGCGACCTATCGCGGCGGTGGCGCCCCGGGCTTCTACAAGGTCGGCGGTGCCAACGCACCGAGCACCCCGTCCAAGGCCGTCGAACTGCTCGCCGGCTACGACCAGTCCGGCGGCTCGGACGTCAGCTGGCTGTCGCTGGACTCCTCGGAGGTCAAGCTCGCTCCGGGAGCAAGCGTCACGGTCGCGGTGTCGGTGAAGTCCGCGGTCGACGAGATCACCCAGCCGGGTGACTTCACGGCCCAGATCGGAATCTCCGCCAACACCCCGTACTCGGTCGCGTCGGTCCCCGTCACCATGACGGTGGCCCCGCCCAACACCTGGGGCAAGATCACCGGAACGGTACTCGGCAAGCCGTCCGGCGGCACCGCGGCACCCCTTAAGGGAGCCACCGTCCAGATCGATTCGTGGGCGTCCTCGTACACCCTGATCACGGACAAGGACGGCCACTACGCACTCTGGCTGGATGCGCGTAACAACCCCCTCACCGTGATCGTCGCCAAGGACGGTTACGCCCCGACGACGACCACCGTCAAGGTGGTCAAGAAGGGAACGGTGACCACCGACTTCACCCTGAAGAAGGCCTAGCGGAGGCGGGGGGGGGGGGCGGCCGGCGGGGGGCCCCCCGCCCCCCCCCCCACCCCCCACCCACCCCCACCGCCCAAAACAACAAAAACAACC
>NZ_JBHVWN010000005.1:0-44541 GCF_042882275.1 Streptomyces sp. NPDC058231
CCCCCTGCGGAGCAGGAGAATTTTTACTGCGCCTTCCAGCTCCTCGCTTTCGCGATTCCCTTTCCGGCGAGTCCGACTCTATCAGATCCTTTCGGGCCTGATTCCCAGTCAGCGGGCTTGTCATCCCGGCCGTTGGGCCGTTCCGACACCCGAACTCTAGCGGATTCGTCCCGGCGGCTGATAACCGAGCCTTCGAAATGAATTCCGGCATGCCGAAATCATCCCGAGTGGGAGATCGTGCAGAGTTTTGGTTGCCGCATTCGCGGCGGGATCGGTCGTCGCAGAACCGTTCCGGCTCCGTGACAACTCGGAGAACATTACGGAGCGGCGAGGGGTGTGTCAACCTCGCCAGGTCAAGCCGTTTTTGTCGCCCGCCGGGCCCGGATCAGTCCAGGTCCGTGAGGCGACCGCCGGCGTCCGGCTGGGCGTGCTCCACCCGGCGGAGCAGGCGGATCAGCATCTCCCCGAGGGCTCCGCGCTCGTCGCCCGAGAGGTCCTGGAGCAGGTCCTCCTCGAACGCTGATGCCATCCGCATCGCTTCCAGCCACTTCGCCCGCCCCTCGTCGGTCAGCTCGACGATGACGCGTACCCGGTTGGTCTCGTCCCTGTCCCGGGTGACCAGACCCTCGCCCGCCATGCGGTCGATGCGGTGCGTCATCGCGGCCGGCGTGAGACCGAGGCGCTTGGCCAGCTCGCCCGGGCCCAACCGGTAGGGGGAGCCCGCCACGACGAGGGTCTTGAGGACCTCCCATTCGGCGTTGCTGATGCCGAGATCGGCGAGCTGGCGTCCGTACCCGACGTTCATCCGGCGGTTAAGCCGCCCCAGAGCCGAGACGACCTGCTCGACCTGGGGGTCCAGGTCGCGGAACTCGCGCTGATAAGCGGCGATCTGCTCGTCGAGGCTCGGTTCCTGGAGACCGGGCTGGTCGGTGGTGTCAGACATGGCGGGCAGTATGGCACGCCTTTCATTGGCGTCGAAGTCCTTCGATCTGTATTGTTGAGGATCTAACTTTACTGTTGAAGTCTTCGGACGTGAGTCCTTCACGAGCTTGAGGTAGGTGAGTGTGACCAGGGAAATGGGCGCAGCGCTGCGGCGGATCCAGCTGGGGAGCGCGCTGAGCGCGTTCGGTGTGGGGTTCACCGTTCCGTATCTGTACGTCTACGTGGCGCAGGTACGGGATCTGGGTGCCGGTACGGCGGGAGTCGTGCTGGCGGTCTTCGCGATGGCAGCGCTGGCCGTCCTGCCGTTCACCGGGCGGGCCATCGACCGGCGCGGTCCGATGCCGGTGCTGATCGTCGCCGCCGTGGTGGCGGCCGTGGGTGCCGCGGCCCTCGGGGTGTCGTCGAACGTGACGACCGCCGTGCTGTCGGCCGCCGTCCTCGGCGCGGGTACGGCGGTCATGTCGCCGGCGCTCGCCACCATGCTCGTCTGGTGCTCCAGCACCGCCACCCGTACGCGTGCCTTCGCCATGCAGTTCTTCCTGCAGAACCTGGGTCTCGGCATCGGTGGTCTGGTCGGCGGGCAGCTCGTCGACACGAGCCGGCCGGAGTCCTTCACGCTGCTGTTCCTGATCGAGGCGGCGATGTTCCTCGTGCTCGGCGTCGTCGCGGCGACGGTGCGGATGCCTCATGCCCCCACGTTCCCGGATGCCAGGCCCACCGACGGGTCCGCCGCGAAGGGCGGACTGCGGGTCCTGCTGTCGCACCGGGCCATGGTGCAGCTGTGCGTGCTGGGCTTCGTGCTGTTCTTCGCCTGTTACGGGCAGTTCGAGTCCGGGCTCGCCGCGTACGGCACCGAGGCCGCCGGGATCGACCCCTCGACACTGGGCATCGCGCTGGCCGCCAACACCTCGGTCATCGTCGTGGCGCAGTTCGTCGTGCTGCGTCTGGTGGAGCGCCGCAGGCGCAGCCGGGTGATCGCCGCGGTCGGCCTGATCTGGGCGTTCGCCTGGGTCGTCGCGGGATACGCGGGGCTCGGTCACGGCAGCCAGACCATGGCGACGGCCGCGATGGTCTCCACGTACGCACTGTTCGGACTCGGCGAGTCGATGCTGTCGCCGACGGTCGCACCGCTGGTCGCCGATCTGGCGCCGGAGTCGATGGTCGGTCAGTACAACTCGGCTTTCGCGCTGGTCAAGCAGCTCGCGCTGGCGGTCGGCCCGGCTGTGGGCGGTCCGATGGGGGCCTCGCTGCACGGTCCGTACATCGTGACGTTCGTGCTGTTCTCGCTGGGTATCACCGCGCTCGCGCTGCGGCTGGGGCGCCGGCTCACTCCCGCACAGGATCAGCCGTCGTCGGCGGCCGTGCCGTCACGGGTGGTGGCCGTGTCGGTGCCGGAGCCGGCGGCAGCGCCCGCTGCCACTCACTGAGGCAGCGCGAACTCGCACCAGACCGCTTTGCCGCCGCCCGGTGTGCGGCGGCTGCCCCAGGACGAGGCGATCGTCGCGACGATGGAGATGCCGCGGCCCGCTTCGTCCGCCGGTTCGGCGCGGCGGCGGCGTGGCAGGTGGTCGTCGCCGTCGGTCACCTCGATGATCAGGCGACGGTCGGTGCGGCGCAGGCCGAGGCGCATCGGGGGCGAGCCGTGCTGCAGCGAGTTCGCCACGAGTTCGCTGGCTGCCAGGACACCCAGATCGCACAGTTCGACCGGGAACCGCCACGACGTCAGGACCCCGGTGGCGAAGGCGCGGGCGCGCGGCGCCGCTTCGATGCCGCCGAGGAGGTCGAGCGAGGCGTTGTGGAACAGCTCGGCGTTCGTCCCGGTGCGGGCGGGGTGCTGAACCACCAGCACCGCGACGTCGTCGTCGTGCTCGGCGGTGACGCCGAGGGAGCGGATGAGGCGGTCGCAGACGACCTGCGGTGATCCCTTGGCGCCCGAGAGGGCGCGCTCCAGTGCGGCGACCCCCTCGTCGATGTCCTCGCTGCGGCGTTCGACGAGACCGTCGGTGTAGAGGACGGCGGTGGAACCGGGCGGCAGCGCGATCGTGCCCGACGTGTGGATCCAGCCTCCGGTGCCGAGCGGGGGTCCGGTCGGATCCTCGGCCCGGTGGACCGTGCCGTCCTCGTCGCGTACGAGGATCGGGAGGTGGCCCGCGGAGGAGTAGACGAGCCGGCCCTCGTTCGGGTCGTGGACCGCGTAGACGCAGGTGGCGATCTGGCTGGCGTCGATCTCGGCGGCGAGGCCGTCCAGCAGCTGGAGCACCTCGTGCGGCGGGAGGTCGAGGCGGGCGTAGGCGCGCACGGCCGTGCGGAGTTGCCCCATCACGGCGGCGGCGCGCACCCCGCGGCCCATCACGTCCCCGATGACGAGGGCGGTGCGGCCCGCTCCGAGCGTGATGACGTCGTACCAGTCGCCGCCGACCGCCGCGTCCGTGCCTCCCGGCTGGTAGGTGGCGGCGATCCGCAGGTCGTCGGGCTGCTCCAGCTCCTGCGGGAGCAGGGAACGCTGGAGAGTGACGGCCGTTTCCCTGTGACGGCGCTCGCTGGTGCGCAGGCGTTCGGCCGCCTCCGCGTGGTCGGTGACGTCTGCGGCGTACACGAGGACACCGCCTTCGTCCCCCTTCTGCCGTCTCCCCTTCTGCTTGCCGCTGTCGCCGTCGGCGGCGGGTGTGGCGACGGGGGTGCAGGTCACGGTGTACGAGTTGCCGCTGCGGACCTTGCGGGACTTGACGGTCCTGGGGGTGCCGCTGCGCAGCACCTGGTCCATGAGAGGCAGCAGGCTGAGTTCGTCGAGCTCCGGCATCGCCTCGGCGGCGGTGGCGCCGGTGGGACGGGGTCCGAAGGCCGCCGCGTAGGCGTCGTTGACGTACGCGATGCGGTGTTCGGGGCCGTGCACCAGGGCGACCAGGGCGGGCAGCCGGCCGAGGAGTTCGCGGGCCGAGAGGTCCTCCAGGACCGTGCTCCGGGCCGGTTCACCGCTCTCTTCGGAGGCCTTGGGAGTGCCGCCGTCCGGTGGGGCCGACCCGGTGCCGGGGCGGGCGTACTCGGCGCGGGCCGCGGGCACGGAACTGCGGTCGTCCCGGGCGGCGGCACGGCGCTGCGTTCCTGGTAGGCGGGCGCTCCAACGCGTGAAGTTCACGGAATTTCTGGCCTCGTGTGTCGGTCTGGTCCGCTCGGGCGGGCTGCTCTTCCTCTGCCGGTTCTGCTTCCGGTTCTGCTGCCGGTTCTCTCCCGCCGGGGTCGGGGCGCCGGCGTCCGGACCCCGGGGAGGCGCAGCCGGGCCTCGTCGTACTGGTCACTGTTGGTCACTGCCGACCGGGTCACTCTGTGCAGGTGTGGACCCACCTATGGTCACACGTCCAGTGTGACGGACCGTACTGACAGTCAGCCATGCTTCTTCGGCGGCCCGTCGTCCCCGGGGCGTCCGCCCCCCGCCGCGAGTTCGAATTCAGCCCGCGGGTGTTCCAGTGAGCCGAGGGAGACGATCTCGCGTTTGAAGAGTCCGGCGAGCGTCCACTCGGCAAGGACACGGGCCTTCCGGTTGAACGTCGGGACCCGGCTCAGGTGGTACGCGCGGTGCATCAGCCAGGCCGTACGGCCCTTGAGTTTGCGCCCGTAGACATGGGCGACGCCCTTGTGGAGGCCGAGCGAGGCGACGGAGCCGACGTAGCTGTGCCGATACTCCGTGAGCGGCCGGCCGCTGATCGACGCGAGGATGTTCTCGGCGAGGACCTTGGCCTGACGGACCGCGTGCTGGGCGTTGGGCGCGGTCTCCCTGCCCGGGTCGTCGGCGGTCAGGTCGGGTACGGCCGCGGCGTCCCCGGCTGCCCAGGCGTGTTCGGCGCCTTCGACGGTGAGCCGCGCCGTGCACCTGAGCCGGCCGCGTTCGTTCAGCGGCAGGTCGGTGGCGGCGAGGATCGGGGCGGGCTTGACGCCCGCGGTCCACACCAGCGTCCGGGTCGGGAAGCGGGAGCCGTCGCTGAGGACGGCGACGCGGTCCTCGCACGACTCCAGCCGGGTGTCGAGGCGCACGTCGACATTGCGGCCGCGCAGTTCCCCTACGGCGTACTTGCCCATCGCGTCACCGACCTCGGGCAGGATCCGGTCGGACGCCTCGACGAGGATCCATCTCAGGTCCTCGGCCTTGATGTTGTGGTAGTACCGCGAGGTGTAGCGGGCCATGTCCTCGAGTTCGGCCAGGGCCTCCACGCCCGCGTAGCCGCCGCCGACGAAGACGAAGGTGAGCGCGGCGTCGCGGATCGCCGGGTCGCGGGTCGCGGAGGCGATGTCCATCTGTTCGATGACGTGGTTGCGCAGGCCGATGGCCTCCTCGATGGTCTTGAAACCGATGCCGTGGTCGGCGAGGCCGGGTACCGGGAGGGTGCGTGAGACGGAGCCGGGTGCGATGACGATCTCGTCGTACGGGATCGTGACGGCGCCCGTTCCGTCCTCACCGGAGGCGAGTGTGGTGACGGTAGCGGTGCGCTCGGCGTGGTCGATGCGCTGCGCCTCGCCGATGACGATCGTGCACTGTGCCAGGACGCGGCGGAGCGGGACGACGACATGGCGCGGCGAGATCGAGCCCGCGGCCGCCTCCGGCAGGAAGGGCTGGTAGGTCATGTAGGGCTCGGGCGTGACGACGACGATCTCGGCCTCGCCGGCCTTGAGTCTCTGCTTCAGCTTCCGCTGGAGACGCAGTGCCGTGTACATCCCGACGTAGCCGCCGCCGATGACAAGAATGCGCACACCCGGCGGCGGGCCGGGGAGCGTCCCCGGGGAATCTGAAGCCATCACCTACCCATGACGCAACGTGCTCAGGTGTTTGTCCACAGCCTCGACAAATTGTGTGACCGGATGTTCTGAACGGGCCGGTACGGCCGGTCCCCGGGGCAATTCGGAAGTTGCGCAGGTCAGACGTTGCGGTAGGGGCGGTGGACCGGGGTGGAATCAGGAACCGACCGGTTCTTGCTCCGATCGGGCGGCGCACCGTGCGGAGCCGCCCCCTTCTGAATTGACCCGGGCTCAACTATGTTCATATGTCGTCGGGGTGTCGGGTTGGGATGATGATCCACACCCCGGCTGACACGGCGGGAAGTCTCCGGGGGGAGACGTCATAACCGGGGGAATAGTTATGCACATTCAGGATTCGCATTGGCAGACTGCTGCTGTCTCGTCCGACGGAAACGGACGGATCGGCACGGTGGGCACAGTGAGCGCGGGCGCCGCGGTGGGAACTGCGCTCGGCTCCGGAAGCACCGTCGCCCGGTCGGCACCGCTGCGTGTGGACGCGCAGCGCAATCTCGAGCATGTGCTGAGGGCCGCCCGCGAGGTCTTCGGCGAGCTGGGCTACGGGGCTCCGATGGAGGACGTGGCGCGCCGCGCCCGGGTCGGGGTCGGCACGGTGTACCGGCGGTTCCCGAGCAAGGACGTGCTGGTGCGACGGATAGCCGAGGAGGAGACCTCCCGGCTGACCGACCAGGCGCGGACCGCTCTGGGGCAGGAGGAGGAACCGTGGTCGGCGCTCTCGCGCTTCCTGCGGACGTCGGTGGCCTCGGGTGCGGGACGGCTGCTGCCGCCGCAGGTGCTGCGGGTCGGGGCGGATGCCGACGACTCGGCGGTGGTCGGGGACACCGGGGTCGTACGGGAGGCCGGCGCGGCTTCGGGTCCGGACTCCGGTGATGTCCGGGACGCCCGCGGTGTCCGTGACGAGGCGCGGGTGCCCCATCAGCGGCAGGACGGCCGGGCCGACCTCCGGCTCGCCGGGCGACCGGCCGCCGAGGTGGACGGGCTCGCGGACGACGACCCGGGCTCGGCCGAGCTGCTCGAGGTGGTGGGCCGGCTGGTCGACCGGGCGCGGGCGGCGGGTGAGCTGCGCCGTGATGTGACGGTGGCGGACGTGCTGCTGGTCATCGCGACGGCGGCCCCCGCGCTGCCGGATGCGGCTCAGCAGGCCGCGGCGTCGGCCCGGCTGCTGGACATCCTGCTGGAGGGGCTGCGTTCGCGGCCCGAGTGAGCGTGCACGGTCCCGCGCCGAGGTGAACGGCGGCTTGCGCCGGCGGCCCTGCCGGGCGGACGGCACAGGCCGCCGGAGGACCTGCCGGGCCGTCCTGGCACCGCCTGCGGGGGCATCGGATCCGTGATGGTGGTGTGAGGGTTCCGCACGCTCCGCACGGGAGCGGAACCCCCACCAACTCGATTGCGTGAAAAGCTCGTTGAGCCTTCCCCGTTCGGGTGGCTACTAGTGCTCACATTCGGGAGGACGCCCCGGATGAGTGGTTGCCGGGACTGAAACCTTCGCCTCGAGAGAGCCGTGTGGCACTCTTGCCCGGTGTTCGGGTCCGAAGGCGCATTACGGGGGCTTCCGCGATGAGCGGTGACGGGCAACAGGAAGAGTCGCTCGACAGCGTCCCGGCCGTGGACGGCGGCGCGGAGACCGGCGGGGTGTCCTCCCGGCAGGTGCCGAGCCAGGCCGGCCCCGGCCGGTCGGACGGTGATACCGAGGCCGGCGTCGTCCTGCCCGGACCCTGGCCGGCCGCGCCCGTCGACGACGGCACCGGCCCCCGGCCCGGCTCCGCGGTCGAGGGCGGGATCGCCGTACCGATGCAGCGGGACGGCCTCAGGACCACGGGTGTCACCGGGCTCGCCCCCTCCGACGCCCAGCTGATCCAGCGCATGCGGAGCGGCGACGACCTCGCGTACGAGGAGCTGTTCCGGCGGCACTCGGACAGCGTGCGCCGCTACGCACGGACCTGCTGCCGGGACGCCCACACCGCCGACGACCTGACGGCCGAGGTCTTCGCCCGCACCCTGCAGGCGGTACGGGGCGGCAAGGGGCCCGACGAAGCCGTGCGGGCGTACCTCATGACGGCCGTCCGGCATGTAGCCGCCGCCTGGACACGAACCGCGAAGCGGGAACACCTGGTCGCCGACTTCGCGGTGTTCGCCGCGCAGGCGTCCCGCTCCTCCGAGGTGTCGGACGTGGACACGCTGGAACTCGGCGCCGAGGTCATGGCGATGCACGAGGCCGAGCAGTCGATGGCCATGCAGGCGTTCCGCAGCCTTCCGGAGCGCTGGCAGGCGGTGCTGTGGCACACCACCGTCGAGGAGGAGTCGCCGAGCGAGATCGCGCCGCTGTTCGGACTGACCGCCAATGCCACGGCGGTGCTGGCCAGCCGCGCTCGCGAAGGGCTCAAGCAGGCGTACCTGCAGGCGCACGTCAGCCGGTCGCTCACCTCGGGCGGTGACTGCGCCCGACATGCCGACCGGCTCGGTGCGTACGCCCGCGGCGGGCTGCGGACACGGGCCGAACGCGGGCTGCGCAAGCATCTGGACGAGTGCGCGAAGTGCCGGGTCGCCGCGGGCGAACTGGCGCATGTCAACGCCGGGATTCCGGCGCTGCTCCCGGTCGCGGTCATCGGCTGGTTCGCTGCCGGTTACGCGCTCAAGGCCGCGGGGGTCGTGGCGGGCGGCGCGGCAGGTGCGGCGGGCGCGGCGGCGGCCGCGGGCGGAAGTTCGTCCGGTGGCACGGCAGGTGGCGGAGCCGCCGCGGAAGGGCTGGGCGCTCCGGTCAAGGCCGGGATCGCTGCCGCGGTGGCTGTCGCGGCCGCGGCCGGTCTGGTGTGGGCACTGACCGGTGACAACCGGCCCGAGCCGGAGGCCAGGCCCGCGACCAGACCCCCGGCGGTGGCGCCCGCAGTGCCGTCGCCCACGCCGCCGAAAGCGACGCCTCCCTCAGCGCCCGAGCCTCCGAGCGCCGCCGCGCCACCCGCCGCCGCCCCGACGCCGCGACCGAAGCCGGTACCCGCGACCGCTCACACACCGGTGCCCGAGCCGTCGACGCCCGTGCCGACGGAACCCGCGCCGTCCCCGTCCCCGACGCCTCCTCCACCACCGCCCCCCGCGCCGCCGGCCGTCTACCGGGTCAGCGAGATGCGCTACTCCCTCCTCGGTGACCACACCGAGCCGGAGTTGGTGCTGGGCGGGAGCAGCTGGGTCTGGCGACGCTCGGGCCTCTCGGTCGGCGGGCAGCGGTACGCGCACGGGGTGACCGTCCACGGCAGTTCGTCGGTGACCGTCCGGCTGAACCGGCCGTGCACCCGGTACCAGGCGATGGCCGGGGTCGACGACCTCACGTCGAGGATCGGCTCGGTGCGCTTCTCCGTGTTCGGCGGTGACGGGGTGCGGCTGTGGCGGTCACCGGTGCTGAGCGGTGACGATCCGGCCGTACCGGTGGGGGTCGGTATCGAGGGCCAGCAGCGCATCCGCCTGGTCGTCGAACCGCAGACCGCGTTCGGCGGGGTGGCGCTCGCCGACTGGGCGCAATCGACGATCAGCTGTCGCTGACGCGGGGACCGGGACCGCCGCTCCCCTCGACGCGCGGGTCCGGGCCACTTCGGTCCGGGCCACTTCGGTCCGGGCCGGGAGCTCCGCGGTGACGGGGGTCAGAAGTTCGACGACGTCGTCGACGGTCAGCGGGGCGCCCGCGGCGCACTCGGTCTCGTACCGCCGCACCACCGGCTCCGGGGCTCAGCGCTGCAAGGTGCGGCGGGCCGGGACCACTCCGCCCGCCACGGCGCGCTGGCGGGGCGCTGCCGTACCCGTCCAGCAGGTGCCGCGGCGGGAGACGAGGCGGCGGAGCCAGAGTTCGGTGGCGGCCAGGTCGGCGAGGCCGTCCAGGGGGAGCGGTTCGCCCTCGGAGGCCGCGCGCAGGGCCTTCCGTACGACGCGGGCCTCGATCAGGCCCGCGTCGGCGAGCAGCGGGGCGTCGAAGAGGGCGATCAGGTCGGGGAGCGCGGCGCGCAGGCCGGTGCGGCCGACCGCGGTCGAGCCGGCCGGGGAGGGGGTGCCCCAGCCCGGCGGCAGTTCGTGGATACCCGTGCCGGCGAGGACCCGGCGCAGGATCGCGGCGCGGGCGCCCGGCTGGACGCGGAGCGACTCGGGCAGGGCGCGGGCGGCGCGGACCACCTGGTTGTCGAGGAACGGGGCGTGCAGGCGCTGGCTGCGGATCTCGGCGGCCTGTTCCAGGATCCGGTGGTCGGCGGCGTGCCGGGCGAGTGCGGCGCGGGCGCGGGCTTCACCGGGGCGCTGTACCGAGGTGGGGCGGATCGCCGCCTCCTGGAGACGGACCGCCACTTCGGCGAGTGCCTCCCCGGTCAGCCAGCGTGCGGCGGGGCCCGGCCGTGACCAGGTGAGGGCGGCCAGCGAGGCGTCGGCGGGGGTGCCGGGGCCGGGGCCGGGGGTGTGGCGATTGGCGTCCGGGAGCCGGACGGCCGCCGCTTCGAGGCCGGTGCGGTACGACGTACGGGCCAGGCGGCGCGCCGCGCGGTAGACGGCCAGCGGGACGAACAGCGAGTGCGCGGACGCCCGTTCGGCTCTGGCGAGAGCGACGACCGGGCGCAGCAGGTGACGTCTGCGGCGGTCCATCAGGAGATCGGCGAGCCGGGCCGGATGGGCGTCGAGGACCTGCCGGGCGCCGTCGCCGACGAAGTGGTCGGCGCTGCCGGCGGCGAGGCGGCGGCGGTGGCGCTCGGAGACGATCAGGGACGGACCCGGTTCGTCGGTGAGCGGGCCGGTGTCCAGGCCCGCGTAGGGCAGGGCCTCCTCGCCCGCGGCGACGACGACATGGTGCAGGCGCGGGTTGGCGGCGATGACCGCGGCGCGTTCGAGCTCGTCCGCGTGGTCGTGGGTGGTGAGGTCGTTGAAGGTGACGGCGAGCAGCCGCTCGCCCGCGCCGGTGCCGTGGCCGAGGAGGGTACCGGGCAGACCGGGCAGTCCCGCGGCGAGCAGGGCGAGGGTGGCGGAGGCGCTGCCCCCGGAGAGGTCGGCGCCGATGCCGGGGATGGGCGCGCCACGGGCGGCGCGGCGTTCCGCGGGGCCCATGCCGGGGACCGGGCCCGGGTCGGGCGGGAGCGTCTCAGGGGCGTGGCGCGGGGCCGTGAGCCTGGCGCGTACCGCCTCGACCAGCGCGTCGCGCACCCCGTCCACGGCGCTCACCGGGTCGAGTTGGGGGGCGGCGACGGCGAGGGAGGCCACCGGCTCGTACCCGGTGATCTCGCGCGAGCCCTCGCGGAGGATCAGCGCGTGCCCCGGCGGGATGCGTTTCACGCCGACGTACGGAGTGCCGTCGCGGAGCGCTTCGGGTGTCTCGGGGCAGGCGAGCAGCGCGGCCAGGTGGCCGATGTCCAGCTGTGCCTCGATGAGGTCGGCGAGCGGGAGGGCGGCGGTCGCGTACGCCGTGCCGCTCGCCCAGGGCGTGTAGAAGACCGGGCGGGCTCCGGCGAGGTCCCCGACGACGGTGATCCGCCGGCCGATCTGGACGACGGCCGTGTAGCTGCCCGGCCAGGTGGTGAGGTGGCGCAGGGCACCACCCCGCGCGGCGAGCAGGCCGAGCCGGAGCTGTTCGTCGGTGACGCTGCAGCAGCCCAGGACGGCGAGGCGGGCGGCCGGTGCGCCCTCGGCGTTCTCGACGGTGCTGATCCGGATCTCGTCGGGGCGCCAGTCGCCGACCGCCCAGAGCGGATCCGGGTCGCCCCACAGGAGTTGGGAGCCCACGGGGTGCACGGTGCGCCCCTCGTCGGCCGCGCCGATCGCACCGGCCGTGCCGAAGCTCGCGGCGATACTGCTCCACCCCACCAACCAACGCACGCCGCCTCCACAGGCTGTGGACAAAACGGCGCGCCAGGGACGTATAGGGAGAACTGCGGGAACATGCAGCGCCGTTGCGAACATGCTGCCACGACAACGGCGCGCAGGAGTGACTACGGAGGGCGCACGTCGGAAGCGCATGCGCCCCTGGCAAAGGCCGGAGGGCGGGCGCCCTGCGGCCGAACACCCTCGGCGCGGTCCGCCGCAACGGACTGACGGGCTCCGCGTGTTGCGTTCCCCGGCGCACCCGGGCCGTACCGGCCGGAATCCGGCCACCCCTCGAACGGCCCGCCGATGACCTGCCGGGTGTCCGCGAATCGCTCGAACCAATCTCGAACGACCGACGTCATTCGGCCATTCTCGGAGCGGCAGGCCCGCGGCGGACCCGATGACCCGCGTACCGGATCAACCGGTACGTCCACCTTTGGTGCGCGGCTCACCGGCCATCCGCGCCCCGCCCCACGGCGGCTCCCCCACCCCGCGTCCGGCGCCACACCCCCGGCCGGGCGCGGATCCTGGTGCACGGTCCGGGAGACGCGGTTCGCCTCCCGGACCGGTCCGCCGCCTGCGGGGAATGAGGCGGCGGCGTCCCCCAGCCCACTGAGTCCAGTGCAGTGGGCCGACCCACGCAGCACCATGGAAGCGCTCCCTCACCGGCCGGGCCAGAGCGCACGGCCGGGCGCACAGCCACACGGCAGGAGCACGCGGGGAGCTCACCCGGCGGGGCCCGGAGCGGCATTCGTGCAGGTCCGGCACGTCGGCCGGTCCATCGCCGCGTACCGGCCACCGCCCGCCGCCGGTACGCCCCGCGCTTCCCCTCCCGCCCCTCCCGCCGCCCCGCCCCCTGCCGTCGCGTCCGCGGCCCGCGGGCCGTCCGTCCACCCCCGTAAGGACGGACAACAATCCCGCCATACGGACGTCTGCCCCTTAACGGTAGGGATGCGGCGAACTACGCTGGGTTTACTGAGGTTCTCGGCAGGAGGCATATTCCTCGGGGCTCGGCCACACGCGTGTGCGGCCTGAGTGCCGGGGTCCGTCCCTGGGGAGAACACGGTACGAATGCCGCGCGCCTCGACGGTGACGCGGCTGCCGTCTGTGTGTCGAGGGGTGGCGCATGTCCAGGGAGCAACGCGGGCCGAACGAAAAGCTCGGAACCGTTCTCGCCCTCGCGGGAATCAGCAACGCCGGGCTCGCCCGGCGGGTCAACGACCTCGGGGCGCAGCGCGGTCTGACACTTCGCTACGACAAGACCTCGGTGGCCAGATGGGTCTCCAAGGGAATGGTGCCGCAGGGCGCCGCGCCCCATCTCATCGCCGCGGCGATCGGCGCCAAACTCGGCCGGCCGGTCCCGCTGCACGAGATCGGGCTGGCGGACGCCGATCCGGCGCCGGAGGTCGGTCTGGCCTTCCCGCGCGACGTGGGCGAGGCGGTGCGTTCGGCGACCGAGCTGTACCGGCTGGATCTGGCCGGGCGCCGGGCGGGCGGCGGCGGGATCTGGCAGTCGCTGGCGGGGTCGTTCTCGGTCAGCGCGTATGCGACACCCGCGTCCCGTTGGCTGATAACCCCCGCCGACCCGTCGGTGGCACGTGACTCGTCGGCGGCGGAGTCGGCCATTCTCGGCACGCAGGGCAAGCGGGGCACACAGGGCTCACAGGGGGGCGCGGGTGCGCCCGCCGTTCCCGTGCAGCCGGGGCCGGACTCCCTCAACGACATATCGCCGCTCCGGGTCGGCCACAGCGATGTGACCAAGCTCCGCGAGGCGGCCCAGGACGCACGCCGCTGGGACTCCAAGTACGGCGGCGGCGACTGGCGCTCCTCCATGGTCCCGGAGTGCTTACGGGTGGACGCGGCGCCGCTGCTCCTCGGTTCGTACAGCGACGAGGTGGGCCGGGCCCTCTTCGGCGCCGCCGCCGAACTGACCAGGCTCGCCGGGTGGATGGCGTTCGACACCGGGCAGCAGGAGGCCGCGCAGCGGTACTACATCCAGGCGCTGCGGCTCGCGCGGGCCGCAGCCGACGTGCCGCTCGGCGGCTACGTCCTCGCCTCGATGTCGTTGCAGGCGACCTACCGCGGCTTCGCCGACGACGGCGTGGACCTCGCGCAGGCCGCCGTGGAACGCAATCGCGGGCTCGCCACCGCCCGCACCATGAGTTTCTTCCGGCTGGTGGAGGCGCGGGCCCACGCGAAGGCGGGTGACGCGCCGGCCGCGGGGGCGGCGCTGAAGGCCGCCGAGAGCTGGCTGGAGCGTTCCCGGGACGGCGATGCGGACCCGTCGTGGCTGGGCTTCTACTCGTACGACAGGTTCGCCGCCGACGCCGCGGAGTGCTACCGCGACCTGAAGGCCCCCCGGCAGGTGCGGCGCTTCACCGAACAGGCGCTGTCCCGGCCGACGGAGGAATTCGTCCGCTCGCACGGGCTGCGCCTCGTGGTCTCGGCGGTCGCCGAACTGGAGTCCGGCAACCTGGACGCGGCCTGCGCGGCGGGCACCCGGGCGGTGGAGGTCGCGGGACGCATCTCGTCGGCGCGTACCACGGAGTACGTACGGGATCTGCTGCACCGTCTCGAACCGTACGGGGACGAGCCCCGCGTCGCCGAGCTGCGCGAGCGGGCGCGACCGCTGCTGGTGGCGCCGGCGTAGGACCTTGCTGCCCGCCCGGGCCCCATACACCACCGCCGGTCCGCTCACGGACCCCTCGGGTGCCCGTCAGGGGTCCTCCGGGCGGCGCGCGTACTGCCGGGAGCGGAAATTTCGGCGCCACGCTGGCTTCCGCTGGTTTGAGGGCGTTGTCAGTGGGTCAGTGCACTATCGGGGTGGGAGGTGGCGTGATGATGACGCACGCGGCGTACGACTGCGATGTGCTGGTGATCGGCGGCGGGATCGTCGGCCTGTCGACGGCGTATGCGATCACGCGGACCGCTCCGGGCGCGCGGGTGACCGTGCTGGAGAAGGAGTGGGGTCCGGCGCGCCACCAGACGGGGCGCAACAGCGGGGTGATCCACAGCGGTATCTACTACCGCCCCGGTTCGCTGAAGGCCCGCTACGCGGTGCGCGGCGCCGCCGAGATGGTCGACTTCTGCGCGGAGCACGGAATCCCGCACGCGGTGACCGGCAAGCTGATCGTCGCGACCGAGCGGTCCGAGCTGCCCCGGCTCCACGCGCTGGTTCAGCGCGGCCGCGAGCACGGGCTGCCGGTGCGTGAGCTGGGACCCGCCGGAATCGCCGAGTACGAACCGCGGGTGCGCGGGCTCGCGGCGATCCGGGTCGGGACGACCGGGGTGTGCGACTTCAAGGCGGTCGCCGAGCGGTTCGCGGGCGAGGTGCGCGGCGCGGGCGGGCTGATCCGATTCGGGGCGGAGGTCACGGCGATCGACCGCCGCCCGTGGGGTGTGGCGGTACGGACGGCGGACGGCCGCGTCGTACGGGCCCGGGTGCTGGTCAACTGCGCGGGGCTGCAGAGCGACCGGGTGGCGCTGCTGGCGGGCGACGACCCGGGCATGCGGATCGTGCCGTTCCGCGGGGAGTACTACGAGCTGGCCAGGCCGGAGCTGGTGCGCGGGCTGGTCTACCCGGTGCCCGACCCGGCGTTCCCGTTCCTCGGGGTGCATCTGACCCGCGGCCATGACGGCGGCGTGCACGTCGGGCCGAACGCGGTGCCCGCGCTGGCCCGTGAGGGGTACGGCTGGCCGGTCGTACGCCCACGAGAGCTCGCGGACACGCTGGCCTGGCCGGGCTCCTGGCAGATCGCGCGCAGACACTGGCGGTACGGGGCGGGCGAGGTGCGCCGTTCGCTGTCGAAGAGCGCGTTCACGGCGGCCGTACGGCAGCTACTGCCCGAGGTCACGGAGGACGATCTGCGCCCCGCCCCGTCCGGCGTCCGGGCCCAGGCGGTGCTGCGCGACGGCACGCTGGTCGACGACTTCCTGATCCGTGAGGCACCGCACACCGTGCACGTGCTGAACGCCCCGTCACCTGCGGCCACGGCCTCGCTGCCCATCGGGCGGGAGGTGGCACGCAGGGCACTGCTCCGGGCACGGGGGACGGGGTGGAAGCCGCCCGCCGTAGAATCGGGGCATTGTGTCTGAGTCCTTGAACCCCGCCCCCGAGACCGCCGAGGCCGACGATCTGCGTGCCGCCGCCTTCGAACGGCAGCGCAGGCTGCGTCAGGAGCCACGCTTCCCCGGCGGGCCCGCCGCTGACCCGGCCGGTTCGCACCACGAGCGCCGGATCCGCAGCTTCCAGCCGCGCCGCAGCCGGGTCACGCCCGGCCAGGAGGACGCGCTCCAGCGGCTCTGGCCGAAGTGGGGCCTGGACATCGACGGGCAGTCGGTGATCAGCCTGCCGGAGCTGTTCGACGGGCTCCCGGTGGTGCTGGAGATCGGTTTCGGGATGGGTGAGGCGACCGCGCAGATGGCGGCGGACGATCCGGGCACCGGCATTCTCGCCGTCGACGTGCACACCCCCGGCCAGGGCAACCTGCTGGGTCTCGCGGACCGGAACGGCCTGTCCAACATCCGGGTCGCCAACGGTGACGCGATCATCCTGCTGCGCGAGATGCTGGCACCGGACGCGCTGGACGGACTGCGGGTGTACTTCCCCGACCCGTGGCCCAAGAAGCGCCACCACAAGCGGCGGCTGATCCAGCCGGAGTTCCTCGATCTGGCGGCGACGCGGCTGAGGCCGGGGGCCGTGCTCCACTGCGCGACCGACTGGGAGCCGTACGCCGAGCAGATGCTGGAGGTGCTGACCGCGCACCCGCTGTTCGAGAACACCGCGGCGGACGGCGGCTACGCACCGCGTCCGGCGTTCCGACCGCTGACCCGGTTCGAGGGGCAGGGCCTGGACAAGGGCCATGTCGTGCACGACCTGCTCTTCGCCCGCCGCTGAGCCGCTGAGCCCCCGCGCCGCCGAGCCGTTGCGCCGCTGAGCTGATGCACCGCTGAGCTGTTGCGCCGCTGGCGGGCCGGCCGCCCGTGCCGCTCCCCCGGAGGGGCGCTGAGCGGTCGAGCCGCCGGTCCGTCGGGCCGCTCGGGTGTCACCGCCCCATGGTCAGTTGTCAGTCCACCTCGTTAGGGTCATGGGGTGTCCGACGGGTCTGTCCAGCAGCAACAGTCGCAGCCGGCCGTCCCCATGCTCGAGGAGCAGCGGGTCGGCGAGATCCTCGCGGCCGTGCCGGAGCGGAGCCAGTGGCGTTACCGGCCGCGTCGCGTCGGCATGGTCTGGCGGAGCAAGACGTTCCGTATCGTCACGGTCTTCACGGTGCTCGCGCTGTGCGGGCTGGTGATCCTGGCCCTGGTCCGCGCCCAGACCGGCACCGAGGGATTCCTGGTCGGCCTGGGACTGGCCGTGCTGCCGGTCCCGCTCCTGATGACGGCGTTCCGCTGGCTGGACCGGGTCGATCCCGCGCCCTGGCGGAATCTGCTTTTCGCCTTCGCCTGGGGCGCATGCGCCGCCGCCCTGGTGGCGATCATCGCCAACTCGTTCGCGACCCGCTGGATCGCGACGGCCACCGCGGACCCGTCGGGTGCCGACACCCTCGGGGCCACGGTGATAGCACCGATCGTCGAGGAGAGCGCGAAGGCCACGGCCGTCCTGCTGATCTTCCTGTTCCGGCGACGGGACTTCAGCGGTGTCGTCGACGGCGTGGTCGTCGCCGGCTTCACCGCGACCGGATTCGCCTTCACCGAGAACATCCTCTATCTGGGCAACGCCTTCGGCGAGGACCAGCAGATCGGCAACTCGGGCCTGGCCTCGGTGACGGCCGCGACGTTCTTCGTACGGGGGGTGATGACCCCGTTCGCGCATCCGCTCTTCACCGTGCTGACCGGCCTGGGCTTCGGCTTCGCGGCGCTCGGCGCACGCCGCGCCCGCTTCCGCCACGTCGCGCTGCCGCTGCTGGGCCTGGTCCTCGCCATGGGGATGCACGCCCTGTGGAACGGCTCGGGGACGTTCGGCCCGTACGGCTTCTATCTCGTGTACGGGGTCTTCATGGTCCCGGCCTTCGGCCTGGTCACATGGCTGGCGGTCTGGTCGCGCCAGCGGGAGCTGCGCACCCTGGCGACCGAACTGGGCGCATACGCGGCCGCCGGCTGGCTGACCCCGGCCGAGCCGCTCGCCCTCTCCTCGATGCGGGCCCGCAGGCTGGCCCGTGACCTGGCGCGCCGGCAGCACGCGCAGACGGCGGGGTACGGAATCCCGGGCCACGGCTACGCCCCCGTCCACGGCGTCCCGTACGCCCCCGCGTACGGCGGCCCCACGTACGGCCTCGTCCACAACGGTGACAGCCGGGTCGTGGCACAGGTCCGGAGCCACGCCAGGGCGCAGGCCGAGGCGCGTGGCAAGGCGGCTGCCCGGGCTGTCGCCGAGTACGAGTCGTTCGCCACCTCCCTGGCGTCCCTGCGCCGCCGGGCCGGCCGCGGGGTGGCGGACCCCGACTTCACCGCACGCGAGCTCGAACTGCTGCACCACCTATGGCAGCGCCGGGACGTCGCCGCCCCCGCCCTGACGCACGCCGCGCGGGCGACGGGCCGCCTGAGGCTCCCCTACCCGCCGCCATGGCCGGTTCCGGCGCCGTACCCGCCGTACGTCGGGGGCCACAACCCGTACCTGCTGCCGCCCCGGTAGCCGGATCCGGACAGACCGGTCCGCCACCGTGGGGCCGCGGCGCACCGCATCCGCGAAGCCGTGGAGTGTCTCCCGGCCCCCGGAGCGCGCGAACGCCCCGGGAGCACCTCGCTCCGGGGCGTTCGGGCGGCTCAGGCACGGCCCGTGGGCGGCGCCTGCTCGGTCAGGCGGAGGCCTCGGTGAGTTCCGCCAGCTCCTGCTCGGTCAGCTGGAGACCGGCCACGGCCACCAGCGCGGGCACCTGCTCGACCGTACGGGCCGAGGCGATCGGGGCGGCGACGGTCGGGCGGGCGGCGAGCCAGGCGAGAGCGACGGTCGCTACTTCGGCGTCGCGCTCCCGGGCGACCTTGTCGAGCGCGGCCAGCACCTTCTGTCCACGCTCCGTCTCCAGGTGTCCGCCCGCCTTCTCGGCGCGGGCGCTCTCCACCGACGTGCCCGGACGGTACTTACCGGTGAGGAACCCCGAGGCCAGGGCGAAGTACGGGACGGCGGCGAGTCCGGCGCGGGCGGCGGTCTCCTGGAGCGCGCCCTCGTAGGTGTCACGCGAGACGAGGTTGTAGTGCGGCTGCAGGGCGACGTACCGGGCCAGTCCCTCGCGCTCGGAGAAGTCCAGGGAGGCCTGGAGCCGCTCCGGGCTGATGTTGGAGGCGGCGATCTCGCGGACCTTGCCCTCCTTCACCAGCTGGTCCAGGGCGGTGATGATCTCCTCGACCGGGACGGTCTCGTCGTCGAAGTGCGTGTAGTAGAGGTCGATGTGGTCGGTGCCCAGGCGGCGCAGCGACTCCTCGGCGGCCGACTTGATGGTGGCGGCGGAGAGACCCTTGTACGCGGGGTGGGCGCCGACCTTGGTGGCCACGACGATGTCGGAGCGGTTGGAGCGCGCGGCGAGCCACTTGCCGATGACGGTCTCCGACTCGCCGCCCTCGTTGCCCGGGACCCAGGCGGAGTACGCGTCGGCGGTGTCGACGAAGTTGCCGCCCGCAGCTGAATACGCGTCGAGGACGGCGAACGACTGCGCCTCGTCGGCAGTCCAGCCGAAGACATTGCCCCCGAGAGCGAGCGGGAAGACCTGAAGGTCGGAAGAGCCGAGCTTACGAAGAGAAGTCATGTGTGGAAGAACGCATTCCGCCCGGTCCGGTATTCCGTGCATGACACACGCGCAAGCCCGGTGCGGGCACTTTGCGCCTCACCCGTGAAGCAGGCCGGCAGCCCTGACGTCGGGGGGGAGCGTCAGGGCTGCCGGGGTTCGGGGGCGGCCGGAGGAACCGGCTCGCGCGGGGCCGGCGGAGGGACCGGCCTGGTGCGGGCGGCAGGCCGGACCCGTCGGGGTCAGACCGTGAGGCCCTTGTCGCGCAGCCAGGTCATCGGGTCGATGCCCGTGCCGTCCGGGGTGTGGACCTCCAGATGGAGGTGAGGGCCCGTCACATTGCCGGTGGCGCCGACACGTCCGATGGTCTCGCCGGTGGTGACCTTCTGGCCGACGGTGACGTCGATCGACGACTGGTGGCAGAACCACAGCTCCGTACCGTCTTCGAGCTCCAGGACCGTCCGGTAGCCGTACGAGCCGGACCAGCCCGCCGACTTGATGGTGCCGGTGTGGATCGCCTTGATCGGGGTGCCGGTCGGCGCCGCGAAGTCGAGGCCGGTGTGGTAGCCGGAGGACCACATCGAACCGGCTTCGCCGAAGGTCGAGGTGATCGTGTACGAGGAGGTGGGAATGGCGTAGCTCGCGGCGAGCTTGGCGAGCCGCGCCGCCTCCGCCTTCGCCTTGGCCTCTTCCTCAGCCTTCTTCTTCTCGGCGGCGACCTTGGCCTCGGCGGCGTCCTGCTTCTTCTTCGCCTCGGCGGCGGCCTGCTCCGCGGCGGCCTTCTCCTCGGCCTCCTTGGCCTCCGAGTCGGCGGCGTTCTGCTGCTGTTCGGCCTGCTGCAGGATGCGGGCGCGGAGCGCCTCGCCGGCGTCGGTGGCGCCCTGCTCGGCCTCGGCGGTGGTGATGCCGGCGCTGGTGAGCGGGGCGACTGCCGCCCTGGCATCGGCCTGGTCGGCGGACTCCTCGGAGAAGAACGCGCTCACTCCGGGCAGGGACTTGGCGTCGGGAAGGTTGTCCGCGATGGAATCGGGCAGAGATATGGAGACCGGCGGCTTGCTCTGCGCGGTGGCCATGCCACCTGCGCCGACGGCCGCGATGACGCCGACTCCGAGCACCGTGGAGCTGCGGGCGAGCCCGTTGCGCTGCTTGGCGACGCGGTGCCTGCCGCGTACGGGGCGGACGGAGTCCTCGGTGGGATTCCATTCCTCCCAGGCCCGGTCGGTCTCGCCGAAACCTTCGGTGCCGAAGTCGGCGACCGTCTCGGTTCTGTACTCGGTGGTGAAGTCGGAGCCGAACCGGGAGGGGGCTTCGGGGGCAGGCTTGTTGGACGCCACGGGGGCGCACTCCTTTCCTTCCTTCTCGCCTACCGGGTTAGCTGACGGGTTCGGAGCAGGAAGGTCTCCTACGGATACCTCCGCCTCTCACGAGACACAGGTGTCCGATTCACCCCATGTAGGTGGTTCCCCGGTTCCCTTGCGGAATTCGGCGCTCGCACGCGGCGCCGCCACTGACGACGGCTGGGACAACCGCACTGCGTTATCGAACGTTAATAGACACAGGGGCTGGATTCCAAGCCGTTCCCACTGATCGTTCACAACCTTGGCCTGGACTTTACGGGGCACAACCGGGCGGAATCGGGCGAGTTGATCGAGCCTCGGCCAATACCGGTTTCCTGACGTTGCGTCAAATGTTATGCGGAGCGGCGCCCTTCGACTACGCACGGTGGCATCACCCCCACGCCCTCACCACCGGCGCGTGCGACGCCTATCCACGACCCACGATCTTCACGGTCCTGCGCCGTTCCGGCTGGCCCTGCACGGGCCGGACGACCGCGAGCAGCGCCACGTCATCGGTGGAACGGCCGCCGGTGTGCAGCCGTACGTCGTCGGAGATCGCGGACAGCAGCTCCTCGGGCCCGGGGAAGAGCCGGCCGCGCAGCCGGGCGGCCGGATCGTAGAAGACCCCCTGCGCGTTCCGCGCCTCGGAGAGGCCGTCGGTGTACAGGAGCAGCGTCGTCCCGTCGGTCAGAGTCCAGACGTCGGTCACGTCCGGCCAGGTGCCCAGGCCCATGCCGAGCGGCAGCGCGGGCACGCTCGGCGCCAGCACCTCCAGCTGCCCGTCGGCATGGAGCAGCAGCGGCTCGGGGTGCCCGCGGTTGACGATCCGCACCTGCTTCGCATCGGTCGCGATCTCGGCCAGCACGGCGGTGACGAACCCCTCGACGGGGTCCATCCCGCCACGCCGCTCCGCCTCCCGCGCCAGCGCCCGCTCCAGCCGCTGCGCCACGCACTCCAGCGTTCCCTCCTGCTCGGCGGCCTCCCGGAACGCGCCGATGATGACTGCGACCGCCGCGACCGCTTCGAGACCCTTGCCCCGGACGTCCCCGACCACCAGCCGCACCCCGTGCGGGGTGTCCGTGACGGCGAACAGGTCGCCGCCGACGAATTCGTCCGCCTGCGCCGCCTCGTACCGCGCCGCGACCTGTAGTCCACCGATCCGGGCGGCCGGCGCGGGCAGCACGGCCCGCATGGCGGTCTCCGCGATGACCCGCGCCGAAGCCAGCTGCTCGTTGCTGCGCCGTACGACTCCGTTGATGAAGACGGCGAGGACCGCGACGGTGAGCACGGTGACGACCTCGATGGACGGCACGACATGCGGCAGCGTGCCGTTGTGCAGTCGCAGGGCGAGGATCGCGATCAGCGAGGCGGCGCCGATACGGATGGTGCTCTTCAGCGTGAAGAACGGTGCCGCGATCAGCGGGGCCGCCACGAACAGCGGCACGGCGGTGAACGGCGCCGGAGTGAAGAAGTCGAACACGAATCCGACGACGAGCATCGTCGTGGGCAGCGCACGGACCAGCCACCGGGAACGGGAGCCGCCCCATCCCCAGCCTCCGCGCAGCTTCTCCGCCATCCCCACCTGTGGTCTCCTGCCCGGTACGCGCCTGGCTGCGGACGGCGCCGCGTCCCACCTCCCAGGCTTGCCGGATCGGCGCACCACGGCGACTCCGCATCGGCCGAAGGAGGGACGGAAAACACGAATCAGGCCCGGCACGCTCAATGCATGCCGGGCCTGATTCTTCAGTAGCGGGGACAGGATTTGAACCTGCGACCTCTGGGTTATGAGCCCAGCGAGCTACCGAGCTGCTCCACCCCGCGTCGGTAAACACAACTCTACGCCATCCGGGACGGACCGTTTACCAATCAGGGAACGCCCGGTGGCCGGCCATGCCCGCCGCCCCGCAAGTCGCGCAATTCGAGAGCCACTTACCGGCGGAGAACGGTCTGCCGCAAGGCATCTGCGGGCACCGCCCCGGCGACGGAGGCACCCGCGCCGGAAGCCGCAGCCCCGCAGGGGGCCGCGGCGGAGAAGTGACCCGGCCGGTCTCAGTTCGAGTCGGTGATGCGCGGCGTCGGCTTGCCGTCCACCGACGGCGGCGCCGTCGTCGCGCCGCGCTGGAGCGAGTGGAGGATGGCCAGCCCCTGGCTGACCACGCCCGCCGCCATCTCGTTGACCCCGTTGGTGCCGTTGAGCACGGTGAGGTCGGCGCCGGACATCCCACGGGCGGCGGCGTCGGCCAGGGCCGGCAGGTTCTCCACGATGCGGTTGGCCGCGATCAGCTCCTGGTTGCCGTCCCGCAGCGAGGCGGCCCGGGCCGTGTTGGCGTCCGCCTGCGCCTGGGCAAGGGCCCGTTCGGCGTACGCGCTGCCGTCGGCCTGGAACTTCGCCTGGTCGCGGGCGGCCTCGGCGAGCGTGCGCTGCCGGTACGCCTCGGCGTCCGCCGGGCGCCCGACCTCCGCTTCGAGCCGTTGCGCGGCCAGCGCCGCCTGCCGCTCGGCCAGCGCGGTCTGCTCCTCGATGACCTGGTGCGAGGCCTTGGCCTGGGCGAGCGGCCCGGCCTGCGCGGCGCGGGCGTTGTACTGCTCGGTCTCGGCGAGGAAGCCGGCCCGCTTGATCGCGGTGTCCCGCTCGTACTCGGCCTTGAGCGCCGCGGCCTGCTGCTCGCGCTCGGCCGCTTCCTGGTCGGCCCTGGCCTGGGCGATCCGGGCCTGGCTGGCGACGGCGGCCGCGTGCGGGGCGGCGAGGTTGTCGATGTAGCCGGTGGCGTCCTCGATCTCCTGGATCTGGAGGGCGTCCACGACGATGCCGAGCTTCTCCATCTCCCCGTGGCTGCCGGCGATGACCTCCTGGGAGACGCGGTTGCGCTCGCGGATGATCTGCTCGACGGTCAGTCCGCCGATGATGGAACGCAGGTGTCCGGCGAAGATGCGGCCGGCGAGTTCCTCCATCTGGTCCTGTTCGGACAGGAAACGGCGGGCGGCGTTGGCGATGGAGACGGCGTCGTCACCGACCTTGAAGACGGCGACGGCGCGGACGTTGAGCCGAATGCCCTGCTGCGTGACGCAGTCCTCGGTGATCTCCGCCTCCCGCAGTGCCAGGGAGAGCATGCGCGCCTTCTGTTTCACCGGCACGACGAAGCTGCCGTGCCCGGTGACGATCCGGAACTGGGTGTCCTGCGTCTGCCGCTTCGATCCGGAGATGAGCATCGCCTCGTTGGGGGCGGGAACGTGCCAGAACAACATGAGGACTCCTGCCGTGCGCCATTACCCGACGTGACGTCCCGGCGCCGTCCCGGCGCCGTCCCCCCGCGTGCCCCCCGGTTCAGGACGGCAGGCGCTCGACGATCACGCCGCGTGCCGAGACCGAGTCGACGACAACGACACGTACGTCCCTGTCGATCGACGTCACCGACCATGCGGTGTAGGCCTCCGACCCACCCCGTACGGCCACCAGTACTTCGCCCGGGCCGTTCGGCGGAATCGGCACCGTGACGCGGCCGATCGCCCCGATCGGGCTGCGGGCGGACCCATCCGCGGCGCCCATACGCCACACGCCCCTCTCGCTGCTTCCACGGTACTTCCGCGCCCTCCCCCGCGCACGGCGCCCGACGGCCGGTGCGCGGCTCCCGACGACGACGGGCAGGGGCCGAAATCTGGTGGTATGACTGATTTACCATTCAGCCGTTCGGGGGCTGTGCCGACGCCACGGAGCGACGGTCCGTACGGCGTGAGGAACCCGACGACCTGGGAGCGGAACGTGGACGACTACCCCCTGCTCAACCTCTTCTGGACCATGCTCTGGTTCTTCCTCTGGATCATGTGGCTGTTCCTCCTCTTCAAGGTCATCGTGGACATCTTCCGCAGCGACGACCTCGGCGGCTGGGCCAAGGCGGGCTGGCTGATCCTGGTCCTGGTGCTGCCGTACCTCGGCGTACTCATCTACGTGATCGCGCGCGGCAAATCCATGGGGAAGCGCGACGCCAAGGAGGCCAAGGAGCGGGAGGCCGCCTTCAAGGCGTACGTACGGGAAGCCGCCGCCGGTGACACGGCCGGAGCCGCGAAGAGCGGCGGAAGCATCGACGAGCTGGCGAAACTCGCCGATCTGAAGGAGCGGGGCGCGCTCACGGAGGAGGAGTACCAGCGGGCGAAGACGAAGCTCCTCGTCTGAAGCGCCCCGCCGCCCGCACCGCATGTCGCTCTCCGCGGCAGGCTGGGCCGTTGCACGGCCCCCCGAGCGGCGGGAGCGTGGAGGGAGCAGCGGTGTGCACCCGCTCCAAGGAGACGGTCATGGACTCCACCACGCTCGAAGCGATGCGGGCCTCGTTGCGCGGTCCCGTCATCAGCCCGCAGGACCCGGAGTACCGGAAGGCCCGCACGGTCTACAACGCCATGATCGACAGGTGGCCGGCCGCCGTGGTGCGCTGCTCGGACGCGGCGGACGTCATGGCCGCGGTCGACTTCGTCCGCGGCGAGGGGCTCGAACTCGCAGTCCGGGGCGGTGGGCACAGCGCCGCCGGGCTGTGTCTGGTGGACGACGGCGTCACTCTCGACCTGTCCCCGATGCGCTGGGTCCACGTCGACCCCGCCGCAAGGACGGCCCGGGTCGGCGGCGGCACCACGCTCGGCGATCTCGATCACGCCGCCCACCCGTTCGGGCTGGCCACGCCGTCCGGGATCCTGTCGACGACGGGCGTCGGCGGCCTCACCCTCGGCGGCGGACACGGCCATCTCACCCGCAGGTACGGCCTCACGGTGGACAACCTCATCGCAGCGGACGTCGTGCTGGCCGACGGCAGCTCCGTCACCGCCGACGAGACCGAGAACGCCGATCTGTTCTGGGCGCTGCGCGGCGGTGGCGGCAACTTCGGCATCGTCACCTCGTTCAGTTTTCGGATGCACCCGGTGGACACCGTGGGGGTCGCGATCACCCTCTGGCCGGTCGACCGGGTCCCCGAAGTCCTGACGTGGTACCGGGACTTCCTTCCGCAGGCACCCGAGGACCTGAACGGTTTCTTCGCGGCGCTCACCGTGCCGCCGGGGCCGCCGTTCCCCGAGGAGATCCACGGTCACAAGATGTGCGGAGTCATCTGGTGCTGGACCGGCGCTCCCGACGCGCTGGAATCCGCCGTCGCGGCCGCGGCCGAACCGGGCCCGCCCGCCTTCCGCTTCGCCACACCGATGCCCTACCCGGCGCTGCAGACCATGTTCGACGCCCTGCTCCCGGCCGGGCTGCAGTGGTACTGGCGCGGCAACTTCTTCGACCGGATCACGGACGACGCCATCGGCGTGCACGCCAAGTACACCGAGAGCCTGCCGACCGATCTTTCGACGATGCACCTCTACCCGGTCGACGGGGCCGCCCACCGGGCCGGCCCGGACGACACGGCGTGGGCGTACCGGGACGCCGTCTGGTCCGGCGTGATCGCGGGCATCGACCCGGACCCGGACAGGGCGGGGGCGATCAGGGAGTGGTGCGTGGACTACTGGGAGGAACTGCACCCGCACTCGATGGGCGGGACGTACGTGAACTTCATCGGCGCGGACGAGCCCCAGGACCGGGTGCGGGCCACCTACCGCGACCACTACGACCGGCTCGCGGCCGTGAAACGGGCGTACGACCCGGCCAACCTCTTCCACACCAACCAGAACATCGAGCCGGTCGCCCTGGCCTGACCCGCCTTCAGGCTTCCGGTTCCGCGGTCACCGGGTCTCGGCCGACGTGCGGGGCAGCCGGGGTGACCCTACCGTCGAAGCATGGGTGTTTTCATCAAGTTGGTGGAGAACCGTCCCCCCAAGGAATACGCGGAGCGGGGCGTGTCGGACATCGCCTACGAGGACGCCACGGAGGGCGATTCCGAGGTGCTCTACGAGTACGATCTTCTTCCCAGCGGCGCGTTGATGGTCCTGCAGACGGCGAAGGGGGACGCCCCCGTCGTTCACGCGGTCTATGCGCCGGGCCTGTGGTTCCGCGTAGAGGGCCAGTGGCACGGCAATGCGGAATAGTCCGTATTGCCCTTATCCCCATATGCAGGTGTACAATATAGGACAAGGTCGCACACTCTCACGTGTTGCGCCCTGGAAGGGCCGGCTTCGGTGGCGAGACCACCGGGGCCGCTTCCATGCCCGCGTCACACAGGCGGAGCGGGGGCGATGCCGGTGTCCCTGAGGATCTGCTCCGCGGATGCGTAGTTGCCGTCCTGGACGGCCATGGTCATGGCGGCATGCGCGGCGGCAGGCGTGGCCAGTGTCGGGATCACCAGGAACGAGAAGTGGTCGTGATGTCCACGCGTGACGATCATTGTGCCGTCACCGACGGCGGACCAGTCGATCCGGACGGTCCGGCCGCCGACAATGAGGTGCCGCGGCGCGTCGTCCCAGGCGCTCGCGTCCAGGCCGACCCGCGCCACGGGTCCGAGGCGATCGACCAAGGCATCGATCAGCAGCGGCAGTTGGGACGCGACGTCACGGGAACGCGGCCACCACGCCCCGTCGAAGGTCCCCTCGCGGCTGGAGGTGGTCTCCATCCGCAGCACCGCAACGCCCGGAGTGATCGGTCGACTGCTCGTATCGGAGAGCAGCAGAAGCGGCGCCCGGTCGTCGCCGCGGTCACGGGCGGGCACACCGGACGTCATGGCGAGCCACTCCTGCGCACCCGCACGCCGACGAATTCCGCCATGCCCTCACATCCCTTCGGTCGGGCGCTGCGTCTGCGTGACGAGTGATCCGACGCGGCGGGGCGGCCGCGGACGGGCGCTGTGGCCGCCTTCGGAGTCCCAGACCGTCTCCCGGACCAGGTCCCAGTCGGCCTCGGCCGCGGCCCGGAAGAGCTCGGCCCCCTGCATCAGCCCGCTCGCGGTGAGGCTCCGCGCCGGGTCGGCGGCCTCGGCCATCAGCCAGGCGGCGGTGGACGGGTCCGTCTGCGGCGGGATCACCAGCAGGTCCCAGCGGCCGGTGGTGTAGGAGAAGAGCAGGAGCTTGTGCGGGTCCTGTTCGGGCTCGAACCAGCCGACGTGGATCACATGGCCCTGGACGGGCACCTTCCGCGGGATCACGGGCCAGAAGGTGGGATTCACCGTCACGCGGGTGATCCGCCCCCACAGCGGGTCCAGCGCCGCTGTCAGCTCGGGAAGTTCAGCCGCCAGATCGCGAGAACGCGGCCACCAGGCGCCGTCCAGGAGAGCGGGATCGGTGCCGGCCGGGGCCAGCGAGAGGCGCGGGAAGGAGGAGGAGAAGGTCCGGTCTTCCGCCGCAGGTGGGTACACATTGGTCGCAGTCATGACGCGGACCCTGCCCCGGGCCGGTGCACACCGGCCCGGCGTTGTGAATCGCCGAGCACGACACGGGCTCTGAAGCTCATGTACGGAATGTCCTCGGTAGGTCCAGAATACGCCGGTGGGGCACTCGGCGGGGTGCGGCAGCCCTGCGGCACCGCACGCCGGAAGCCCCCGCCCCGCCCGGAACGCTCGTGCCCTCCCGACCCGGGGTTCGTTACCCAGACCATGATCATCACTTCCGCCGGCCGGGCTCTCGCGGCAGCCGCACTGACCGCCGTCGCCCTGGCCACGCCCCTGCTCTCCCCGCCCGCCGCGCATGCCGACGCCCGGGGAGGCAGCCTCTTCCTGACCGTCTCCGGCAGCGGGAACACCTGGATCCGCGGGCTCGCCCTCCAGTGCCCGCCCATCGCGGAGAGCCACCACCCCCGGGCGGCGGAGGCCTGCGCCGCGCTGGAGGAGGCCGGGGGCGACCTGGACGGGCTGCGGGGCGACCGGCACCCGTGCCCGCTGATCCTCGACCCCGTCACGGTCACCGCCGAGGGCTCCTACGACGGCCACCCGGTCGAGTGGCGGCGGACGTACCCCAACTCCTGCGTGCTGGAGGCGGACACCGGACCCGTCTTCCGGTTCTGATCCGCTCGCGGTCCGCGCCGCCACCGGGCCGCCGGCCGGACCACCCGCCCGGGCAAGGGTGTTCCGGAGTGCGTATGGCGATGCTCACCAGGCCGGGGCGGCCCGTCGGCAGGCGCGAACAGTAGAGTTTCGGCTGCCAAACCCCCCGAACACCGAGGTGCCGGCCGTGATCCCCGCAGAGCCCCCCATACCCGCGCCCCCGTCGCCGACCGTCGTCGGGATCGGCGCCGACGGGTGGGACGGGCTGCCGGAGAGCTCGCGCGCGGCGCTGCTCCGGGCGGACGTGGTGATCGGTGGCGCACGGCAGTTGGCCCTGCTGCCCGACCGGTGCGCGGGACGGCGGGTGCCCTGGCCCTCGCCGCTGCGCCCCGCCGTGGCCGGTCTGCTGACCGCGCACCAGGGGCTCCGTGTCGCCGTACTGGCCAGTGGCGACCCCATGTTCTACGGCATCGGGCGAGCGCTCTGCGAGGAACTGGGTCCCGAGAACCTCCGCGTCCTGCCGCATCCCTCCTCCGTCTCCTACGCCTGCGCCCGGCTCGGCTGGCCGCTGGAGGACACCGAAGTCGTCACGCTGGTGGGCAGACCCGCCGCCCGGCTCGCCGCCGCTCTGCACGACGGCCGGCGGCTGCTGGTGCTGAGCGCGGGCGCCGGGACCCCCGGCGACGTGGCGGCGCTGCTGCGCGAGCACGGCTTCGGACCCAGCGGGATGCGGGTGCTGGAACAGCTCGGCGGCGCCGCCGAGGAGTGCGTCACGGGCACGGCCGAGGGGTGGGCGCGACCGCCCGGTGACCCGTTGAACGTCATCGCGGTCGAATGCCGCCGGGATCCGGCCTCGCTGCGGCTCGGCGCCGTACCCGGGCTGCCGGACGACGCGTACGAGCACGACGGGCAGCTCACCAAACGGCATGTACGCGCCGCCACGCTCGGGGCGCTGGCCCCGGCCCCCGGCGAGCTGCTCTGGGACGTCGGCGGCGGTTCGGGTTCGATCGCCGTCGAGTGGATGCGTACCCACCCCTCCTGTCGCGCCGTCACCGTCGAACGCGACCCGGTGCGGGCCGGGCGCATCACCCGTAACGCGGACCGGCTCGGTGTCCCGGCGCTGCGCGTGGTCACCGGCCGGGCCCCGGAGGCACTGGCCGCGCTGCCCGTGCCGGACGCCGTGTTCATCGGCGGCGGTCTGACCGTGCCCGGACTGCTGGACGCCTGCTGGGAGGCGCTGCCCCCCGGCGGACGGCTGGTCGCCAACACCGTCACGCTGGAGTCCGAGGCGCTGCTCGCCGAGCGGTACCGGCGCCACGGCGGCGAACTGGTGCGGCTCGCGGTGGCGCACGCCGTCCCGGTCGGCGGCTTCACCGGCTGGCGGCAGGCCATGCCGGTCACCCAGTGGTCCGTGCGCAAGCCCGCCGGCACCCCCTCGATTCCGCCCTCGTCAGGAGAGAACAGATGACCGTGTACTTCATCGGCGCCGGGCCCGGCGCCGCCGATCTGATCACGGTGCGCGGCGCCCGGACGCTCGCGGCCTGTCAGGTCTGCCTGTACGCGGGCAGCCTGGTCCCTCGCGAACTGCTCGCCGAATGCCCGCCGGACGCCAGGCTCGTGGACACCGCGCAGCTCAACCTCGACGAGATCACCGCCGAGTCGGTGCGCGCCCACGAGGCCGGGCACGACGTGGCCCGGCTGCACTCCGGTGACCCGTCCGTCTTCAGCGCGGTCGCCGAGCAGATGCGGCGGCTGGACGCGGCGGGCGTGCCGTACGAAGTGGTACCCGGCGTACCGGCGTTCGCGGCGGCCGCCGCGGCACTGAAGCGGGAACTGACCGTGCCGACCGTCGGCCAGACCGTCATCCTCACCCGTATCGCCCACCGCGCCACCGCCATGCCGGACGGCGAGGACCTGGCCACGCTCGGCCGCAGCGGCGCGCTGATCGTGCTGCACCTGGCCGCCCGGTACGTGGACCGGGTGGTCGAGGAGCTGCTGCCGCACTACGGGGCCGACTGCCCGGCCGCCGTGGTGGCGATGGCGTCCCGCCCGGACGAGCTGATCCTGCGCGGCCGGCTCGACGGGATCGCCGGGCAGGTGAAGGCCGCGGGCGTGATCCGTACCGCGGTCATCATGGTCGGCCGGACGCTGGGCGCCGAGCAGTTCCGCGACAGTCACCTGTACTCGGCGGAACGCGAGCGGCACGTCTGCTGACGCGCGGTCCGGCCGGGGTCAGCGCGGGTCGCTGCGGCCCACGACCGTGCCCGCACGGTCGATGCAGATGACGTCGACGGTCACCGGCGCCCCGCGCAGCACCGACAGCGACTGGTCCCGGGCGGCCACCGCGACCAGGTCGCCGAGCGGCACCCCGGCCGCCGCGCACAGCTGCAGGGCGGCCAGCCCCGTGTTGGCGACCGCCACCTCGGCGGCCAGGGCCGCATCCGCGCCGCCCCGCCGGGCGAGCCCGGCGAGGAACCCCTTGTCGACCTGGGAACGGGCCGAGTGCAGGTCCAGATGGCCCGCCGCGAGTTTCGACAGTTTCGCGAACCCGCCGCAGACCGTCAGCCGGTCCACCGGATGCCTGCGCACGTACTTGAGCACCGCGCCCGCGAAGTCCCCCATGTCGAGCAGGGCGATCTCCGGCAGCCCGTACTGGGCGACCACGGTCTTCTCCGACGTCGACCCCGTGCACCCCGCCACATGGGTGTGCCCCGCCGCGCGGGCCACGTCGACACCGCGGCGGATCGAGTCGATCCACGCCGAGCAGGAGTACGGGACGACGACCCCGGTCGTGCCGAGGATCGACAGGCCGCCCAGGATGCCCAGGCGCGGGTTCCAGGTCGAGCGGGCGATCTCCTCGCCGTCGTCGACCGAGACGGTGACCTCGACATCGCCGGTGGCCCCGTGCTCCGCCGCGACCCGCGCGACATGGTCGCGGATCATCTGCCGGGGCACCGGGTTGATCGCGGGCTCGCCGACGTCCAGCGGCAGGCCGGGGAGGGTCACGGTGCCCACGCCGGCACCGGCCCGGAAGACGACACCGGAGCCCGGCGGCAGCCGGCGCACGGTGGCCCGCACCAGCGCGCCGTGCGTCACGTCCGGGTCGTCGCCCGCGTCCTTGACCACACCCGCCGTCGCCCGGTCCGCACCGAGCTCCTCCACCGCCAACGCGAACGCCGGACTCTGCCCCCTGGGCAGGGTGATGGTCACCGGATCGGGGAACTCGCCGGTCAACAGGGCCGCGTACGCGGCGGTCGTGGCCGCCGTCGCGCAGGCACCGGTCGTCCAGCCCGGGCGCAGGCCGGTGTGTTTGAGTTGGGCGCTGCGCCCGCCCTTCGCCTCACTCATGGATGGACCGATCCGATGCATGTACTCGTCCTCGGCGGCACGACGGAGGCCCGCCGCCTCGCCGAGAGCCTGGACGGGGCGCTCCCGGCCGGGTCCCGGGTCACCAGCTCGCTGGCCGGCCGGGTGGCCGCGCCGAGGCTGCCGCCCGGCGAGGTGCGGGTGGGCGGGTTCGGCGGGGCCGAGGGGCTCGCCGAGTGGCTGCGTACGCACCGGGTCGACGCGCTCATCGATGCCACCCATCCTTTCGCCGGAACGATCAGTTTCCACGCGGCGTCGGCCGCCGCCGCAGCCCATGTTCCCCTGCTCGCCCTGCGCAGGCCCGGCTGGGTGGCCTCCGACGGTGACCGCTGGCACCCGGTCGGCTCGCTCGCGGAGGCGGCGGACGTGCTGCCCGGGCTCGGGCAGCGGGTCTTCCTGACCACGGGCCGGATGGGGCTCGCCGCCTTCGCCGGCCTCGGCACCCAGTGGTTCCTGATGCGGTCGGTGGACGCCCCCGACGGGCCGTGCCCGGCACGGATGGAGGTCCTGCTGGACCGGGGGCCGTTCACCCTCGACGGCGAACGCGAGCTGATCCGCCGCCACCGCATCGACGTCCTCGTCACCAAGGACAGCGGCGGAGACGCCACCGCCCCGAAGCTGACCGCCGCCCGGGAGGCCGGCATCCCGGTGGTCGTGGTCCGCCGGCCGCCGGTCCCGGAGGGCGTACCCGTGGCCGGTACGCCGGACCTCGCGCTGGACTGGCTGGCCGGCCTGCGCTGAGGCCCGCGGCGTCCCCGTGCCCCGGGAACCCGTGCCCCGGGAGCCCGCGCCCCGGCGCGGAGGACCGTCAGGCCTCCGGGTAACGGCGCGGTGTCCAGACGATCTGCCGGCCGTCGCCCCGCCGTACGGTCCTGGTCTGCGAGGAGCCGACCAGCAGGATCGTCCGCATGTCGACCTCGGCCGGGTCCAGCTCGGCCAGCGTGACGATGCGTACGCTCTCCGCCGGACCGCCCACGTCCCGGCCCAGCACCACCGGCGTGTCCGGCGAGCGGTGCTCCAGCAGCAGGTCGCGGGCCTTGCCGACCTGCTCGGTACGGGTGCGTGAGCCCGGGTTGTACAGCGCGAGCACCAGGTCCGCCGACGCGGCCGCGCGCAGCCGGGCGGCGATCACCTCCCAGGGCTTGAGCCGGTCGGAGAGGGAGATCGTGGCGTAGTCGTGGCCGAGCGGCGCGCCCGCGCGCGCGGCAGCGGCGTTGGCGGCGGTCACCCCGGGCAGCACCCGCACGGGCACCTTGGCGTACGCGTCCTGCGAGGCGACCTCCAGCACGGCGGTCGCCATGGCGAAGATCCCCGGGTCGCCGCCCGACACCACGGCCACCCGGCGGCCGCGGCGGGCCAGGTCGAGGGCGAACTCGGCACGCTCCGACTCGACCTTGTTGTCGGAGCCGTGGCGGGCCTGTCCGGGCCTGACCGGGACACGGTCCAGGTACGTCGTGTAGCCGACGAGGTCGTCGGCGGCCGCGAGCGCCCCGCGGGACTCCGGGGTCAGCCAGAGCGGCCCGGCGGGACCGGTCCCGACGACCACGACCTCCCCGGTGCCGGCCGCGTCCACGCCCGGTGCCGGGCGCGGCGCGTCGATCCGGCTGGGCAGCACCGCGACGGCGAAGTACGGGACGGAGTCCGGGTCGGTGTCCGCGAGAACACCGGTCCGTTCCCCGGCCATCGTGGCGCGCTCCACGTAGTGCGCCTCGTCGAGCCGGCCGGACGCCTCGAAGGCGCGGCGCACGGCGGGGAACGTACGGCCCAGCTTCATCACCACCGCGGCGTCGGTCGCGGCCAGACGGGCCGTCAGTTCCTCCTCCGGCAGCGTGCCGGGCAGGATCGTCAGCACCTCCTCGCCCTCGGCGAGCGGGGTGCCGAGCCGGGCGGCGGCCGCGCTGACCGACGTGACCCCGGGGATCACCTCGGTGGGATAGCGGTCGGCGAGCCGCTTGTGCATGTGCATGTACGAGCCGTAGAACATCGGGTCGCCCTCGGCGAGCACCGCCACCGTCCGCCCGGCGTCCAGATGCTCCGCCAGCCGGGCCGCCGCCTCGCCGTAGAACTCCTCCATCGCCCCCCGGTAGCCGCCGGGATGGTCGGTGGTCTCCGTCGTGACCGGGTAGACCAGCTTCTCCTCGATGTGGTCCGCCCGGATGTGCGCGGCGGCGATGGAGCGCGCGATGGACCGTCCGTGCCGGGCGCTGTGATACGCGATCACATCGGCCTCGGCGATGGTCTGCACGGCACGTACGGTCATCAGTGCCGGATCACCGGGTCCGAGCCCCACCCCGTACAGCCGGCCCGTGTTCTGCTCGCTCACGCTCACTCTTCCTCGCTGGCGATCGCGTTGAGCGCGGCCGCGGCTATGGCACTGCCACCGCGACGGCCCCGTACGACCAGGTGTTCCAGGCCGGACGGATGGCCGGCCAGGGCGTCCTTGGACTCTGCCGCTCCGACGAAGCCGACCGGCACTCCGATGACGGCGGCCGGGCGCGGAGCGCCTTCCTCGATCATCTCCAGCAGCCGGAACAGGGCGGTGGGCGCGTTGCCCACGGCCACCACCGCTCCCTCCATGCGGTCCCGCCACAGCTCCATCGCGGCCGCGCTGCGGGTCGTACCGAGCTTCCGGGCGAGATCGGGGACCGTGGGGTCCGACAGGGTGCAGACGACCTCGTTGCCGGCGGGCAGCCGCTTACGGGTGACCCCGCTGGCGACCATGGCGACATCGCACAGGATCGGCGCTCCGGAGCGCAGTGCCGCGCGGGCGCCGGCCACCACACCCGGGGTGAAGCCGATGTCGCGTACCAGGTCGACCATGCCGCAGGCGTGGATCATGCGGACCGCGACCTGGCTGACGTCGGCGGGCAGCCCCGCGAGATCCGCCTCGGCGCGGATGGTGGCGAAGGACTGGCGGTAGATCGCCGGTCCGTCCTTCTCGTACTGGAACACGGTGGTTTTCGCTCTCTGCGGTCGGTGGTCGGGCGGCAGCGCCCTCGGTCGGTGGTTCAGCTACGGGTACGGCGGGCGGCGGTCACCGCGGCAGCGAGGTCGGCCGGGCTGCCCTGGACCGTCACGGGGGCGCCCCGTACACCGTCGCGGACCTGTGTCACTCGGTACCCGCCGGGCACGGCGACGACGTCGGCCCGGTCGCCCCCGGGGTGGCCGCAGCGGCGTTCGCAGCCGGACCAGTACACGGGGAACTGCCCGGCGACCGCCCCGGCGGACCGTACGAAGGCCTCGGCGTCACCCCGCACATCCGCCAGGGACTTCGCGCAGCCGGGCCGGCCGATGCACGCGCCGACCCCGGTCCACGCGGAGCCGGGCCCGGCGACCAGCCCGGCCTCACCCCACTCGCGCAGCCGCGCCGCAGCTCCACCGGGCGCCATGCCCGTCACGACGACGCTGCGCCAGGGGGTCAGCCGCAGTTCGGAGCCGGCGCGGGCCAGGCTCTCCCACTGCGCACCGGTCAGCCGTCCCAGCGGAACGCCCACGCAGACCGAGGCTGCGCCGGGAACGCCTACGGGTCCGTACCCGGGTCCCTCCGCCGCGGTCGCAAGGGGTACGTGCTCCGCCCCGGCGGCCGCCTCGACCCCTGCCGCGCCCAGGGCCTTCCGTACCCGTTCCAGCAATTCGGCTGCGGGGAAGGGGAGTTCGGCGACCCGCCAGACGCCCGTCGGCCGAGCGGCGTCCAGGAACGTCCCGGCGGCGATCAGCGCGGCACGGGGCGCCTGCGCCCCGGCGACCCGAACCACCGTCTCCGCGGCCCCGATCCGCAGCAGCGCGCTGCCGTCGGCCGCCGCCAGCAACGACACGTCCGCGCCCAGCGCGTCCACGTCCCCGCGGCCGTCGTCGAGGGCGAACAGAAAACGGCCGGACAACCCGGCCGCTTTGTCACTTCCGCACAACAGCGCGTCCAGCGCGGTCAGCCACGGCCGGACATCGCGGTGGCCCCGTCCGTCCAGCCCGGAGAGCGGGGAGGCCACGACGTTGCGTATCCGCTCATGGCTCCAGGACGGCAGCAGCCCTGCCCCGCCCAGGAGTTCCGCGAGCTCCCCGCCGCATTCCGCGCCGAGCCCGCGCAGCTGGACATTGCCCCGCGAGGTGAGATGCAGCTCACCGTCGCCCAACTCCCGCGCGGCCTCCAGAAGAGCGTCCGCCTGCCGGTCGCTCAGCACACCGCCGGGTATCCGGACCCGCGCCAGCGCGCCGTCGTCCGCCCGGTGCAGCCGCAGCGACCCCGGGCAGGCATCGCCACGGTCCCGGGAGGGCGGCGCCCCCGAGGCCGACGGCGGGGTGTCGGGAACGGACATGGCGGCGAGCATACCGACCCTCGTCCGGAGCCGGACGAACCGATGTGATGTACGGCCCCCACTGTCCCCGGCCAGGAACTTCAGTAGTCTCCTAGCAGCGGGCCACCCGGCCCGGCATCGCCGGCGACGGCGAATGGGGAGGAAGCCCGGTGCGATTCCGGCGCGGTCCCGCCACTGTGAGTCCGGCCCACGCGGCCGGACGAGTCAGGAACTCCCTTCCCCGGCCCCTCGACACCGTTCGGGCCGGGGAGACCAGATTCCGACACCGCCCGGGGCGTGGACACCCCGAGGAAGGCCCGACGCCGCATGATTCTGCTCCTGTCGACGTCCGACACCGACCTGCTGAGCGCCCGCGCCGCGGACGGTCCGGTGACCTACCGCTACGCCAACCCCTCGCGCCTGCCGCTCGATGACCTCCCCGGTCTCCTCGACGGCGCCGAACTGGTCGTCGTACGCCTCCTCGGCGGTGTCCGTGCCTGGCAGGAGGGGCTCGACCAGGTCCTCGCCACCGGCAGGCCGGTCGTCGTCCTCACCGGCGAACAGGCGCCCGACGCCCAGCTGATGGCCGCCTCCACCGTCCCGATCGGAATCGCCGCCGAGGCGCACGCCTACCTGGCGCACGGCGGACCGGACAACCTCGACCAGCTGGCCCGGTTCCTCTCCGACACGGTCCTGCTCACCGGCCACGGCTTCGAACCCCCGGCCCCCGCACCGTCCTGGGGTCCGCTGGAACGCACCGCCCGCGCCACCGACGGCCCGACCATCGCGGTGCTGTACTACCGGGCCCACCACATGAGCGGGAACACCGCGTTCGTCGACACGCTCTGCCGGGCGGTCGAGGACGCGGGCGGCCGCGCCCTCCCCCTGTACGTCGCCTCGCTGCGCACCCCGGAACCCGCGCTCATCGACGAACTGCGCGCCGCCGACGCCATCGTCACCACCGTCCTCGCCGCGGGCGGCACCCGGCCCGCCGAGGCATCGGCCGGCGGCGACGACGAGTCCTGGGACGCGGGCGCGCTCACCGGCCTCGACGTACCGGTCCTGCAGGCGCTCTGCCTGACCAGCCCGCGCGCCGCCTGGGAGGAGAACGACGAGGGCGTGTCGCCGCTCGACGCCGCCACCCAGATCGCGGTCCCCGAGTTCGACGGCCGGCTGATCACCGTCCCGTTCTCGTTCAAGGAGATCGACGAGGACGGTCTGCCCGCGTACGTCGCCGACCCCGAACGCGCCGGCCGGGTCGCCGGAATCGCCGTCCGCCACGCACGGCTGCGCCACATCCCGGCGGCCCGGAAGCGGCTGGCGCTGGTGCTGTCCGCGTACCCGACCAAGCACTCCCGTATCGGCAACGCCGTCGGGCTCGACACCCCCGCCAGCGCCGTCGCCCTGCTGCGCCGGCTGCGCGCCGAGGGCTACGACTTCGGTCCGGCGGAAGAACTCCCCGGGCTGGTCTCCGGCGAGGGCGACGAGCTGATCTACGCCCTGATCGAGGCCGGCGGCCACGACCGGGAGTGGCTGACCGAGGAACAACTGGCCCGCAACCCGGTCCGGATCCCGGCCGCCGACTACCGGCGCTGGTACGCCACACTGCCGAAAGAACTCCGCGACGCCGTCGAGCAGCACTGGGGCCCGCCCCCCGGCGAGATGTTCGTGGACCGGTCCCGCAACCCGGAGGGTGACATCGTGCTCGCCGCCCTGCGCCGGGGCAATCTGCTGATCCTCATCCAGCCGCCGCGCGGCTTCGGCGAGAACCCGATCGCGATCTACCACGACCCCGATCTGCCGCCCTCGCACCACTACTTGGCGGCCTACCGCTGGATCGCGGCCGCGCAGGACGACGGCGGCTTCGGCGCCGACGCGATGATCCACCTCGGCAAGCACGGCAATCTGGAGTGGCTGCCCGGCAAGAACGCGGGCCTCTCCGCCGCCTGCGGTCCGGACGCCGCCCTGGGCGATCTCCCGCTCGTCTACCCGTTCCTGGTGAACGACCCGGGCGAGGGCACGCAGGCCAAGCGCCGCGTCCACGCGACCCTGATCGACCACCTCGTACCACCGATGGCCCGCGCCGACAGCTACGGCGACATCGCGCGCCTGGAACAACTCCTCGACGAGCACGCCCAGATCGCCGCGATGGACCCGGCGAAACTGCCCGCCGTCCGCGCCCAGATCTGGACCCTGATCCAGGCCGCCAGGCTCGACCACGACCTGGGCCTCGACGACCGCCCGGACGACGAGGGCTTCGACGAATTCATCATGCATCTCGACGGCTGGCTCTGCGAGATCAAGGACGCCCAGATCCGCGACGGCCTGCACGTCCTGGGCGGCGCCCCGGCCGGACCGGACCGGGTCAACCTGGTCCTGGCGATCCTGCGCGCCCGCCAGATCTGGGGCGGTACGGCGTCGCTGCCGGGGCTGCGCGAGGCACTGGGCCTCGACGAGTCCGCCGCCACCCGCACCACGGCGGACGAGGCCGAGGAGCAGGCGCGCGCCCTGGTCCAGGCGATGGAGGACGCGGGCTGGGACCCGTCGGCGGTCGCGACCGTGGCGGCGGCCCACCCTCAACCGGTCATGGACATCCTCGACTTCGCGGCCCGCGAGGTGGTTCCCCGGCTGGCGGCCACCACGGCGGAACTGGACCACACCGTCCACGCCCTGAACGGCGGCTTCGTCCCGGCGGGCCCGTCCGGCTCCCCGCTGCGCGGCCTGGTCAACGTGCTGCCGACCGGCCGCAACTTCTACTCCGTCGACCCGAAGGCGGTCCCGTCCCGCCTCGCCTGGGAGACCGGCCAGGCCCTGGCCGACTCGCTCCTGGAGCGCTACCGCGCCGACAACGGCACATGGCCCACCTCGGTCGGTCTCTCCCTCTGGGGCACCAGCGCGATGCGCACCTCCGGCGACGACATCGCCGAAGCGCTGGCGCTGCTCGGCATCCGCCCGGTCTGGGACGACGCCTCGCGCCGCGTCACCGGCCTGGAACCGGTCGCGCTCGCCGAGCTGGGCCGCCCGCGCATCGATGTGACCCTGCGCATCTCCGGCTTCTTCCGGGACGCGTTCCCGCACACCGTCGGGCTGCTCGACGACGCGGTACGCCTCGCCGCGTCCCTCGACGAACCGGCCGAGCAGAACCACATCCGCGCCCACGCCCAGGCGGACCTCGCCGAGCACGGCGACGAACGCCGCGCCACCACCCGTATCTTCGGCTCCCGCCCCGGCACGTACGGAGCGGGCCTCCTCCAGCTCATCGACAGCCGGGACTGGCGCACCGACGCGGACCTCGCCGAGGTCTACACGGTCTGGGGCGGCTACGCCTACGGCCGCGAACTCGACGGCCGTCCGGCCCGCGACGAGATGGAGACGGCGTACAAGCGCATCGCCGTGGCCGCCAAGAACACGGACACCCGCGAGCACGACATCGCGGACTCGGACGACTACTTCCAGTACCACGGCGGCATGGTGGCCACCGTCCGCGCGCTGCGCGGCACGGCCCCCGAGGCGTACATCGGCGACTCCACCCGCCCGGAGACGGTCCGCACCCGCACCCTGGTCGAGGAGACCTCCCGCGTCTTCCGGGCCCGGGTGGTCAACCCGAAGTGGATCGAGGCGATGCGCCGCCACGGCTACAAGGGCGCGTTCGAACTGGCCGCGACGGTCGACTACCTCTTCGGCTACGACGCGACGACGGGCGTGGTCGCCGACTGGATGTACGACAAGCTCACCGAGACGTACGTCCTGGACCCGACGAACCGCGAATTCCTCCAGCAGGCCAACCCCTGGGCCCTGCACGGCATCGCGGAACGCCTCCTGGAGGCGGAGTCCCGCGGCATGTGGGCCAAGCCCGATCCGGCGGTGCTGGAGGCGCTGCGGGAGGTGTTCCTGGAGACGGAGGGGGACCTGGAGGGCGAGGACTGAGCGGCCGCGGTGGTACGCGGACGGGCCTGCGCCACCGGATCCGCCCGCGTGTCATGTGGCGGGTGCGCCCCGCCCGCTCCGGACGTGATCACTCGGCCGAGTGATCACGGGGCGGTGCTCGTCCCGTCGCACGTCCGGTGCCCGGGCGAGTCGGGATCATGCCGAAGTGATCTTCGTGAACCGCCGCGCCGCGCGGCGCCCGCGTGACCTCCTGGCCCCGATCTGTATCGGAGCCCTCGCCGCCCTGTCCCTGCTGCCGGGCTCGCTGCCCGCCGCCGCGCAGCCGGTGACCGCCCCTCGACCCTCCGCTGCCGCGCCCATGCCCCCGCCCACCCGCGGAGAGCGCCTGGCCTCCGGGCGGCTCGCCGCGATCCGGAACGATCCGGCCGCGCTGCGAGCCTTCTTCACGGCGCTGCCGAAGGGCGGGGACCTGCACAACCACCTGTCCGGCGCCGTCTCGACCGAGTACCTGATCTCGCTCGCCGCGGAAGACGGTCTGTGCATCGACGAGAAGACGATGACCGCGGTGCCGCCGCCCTGCGGTCCCGGCCTGCGGCCGGCGTCCGACGCCCTGACCGACGCCGCCTTCCGCCGCGCGCTGCTGCGGGCCTGGTCCATGCAGGACTTCCCGCCGGACCGGTCCGGACATGACCACTTCTTCGACACCTTCGGGAAGTTCGGCGCGGTCACGCGGCACCGGGGCAAGCTGCTGGCCGACGTCGCCGACACCGTCGCGAAGCAGAACCAGTTCTACCTGGAGACGATGGTCACCCCCGCGTCCGACGGCGCGAAGAAGCTGGCCGACAAGGTCGGCTGGGACGCGGACCCGGCCCGGATGCACCGCAGGCTGCTGGCCGGCGGCGGGCTCGACGAGCTGGTGGCCGAAGGCCGCCGGGAGACGGACGAGTCCGACGCGGAGTTCCGTAGGACGGAACGGTGCGGGACCTCCCGTGCGAAGGCCGGCTGCCGGCTCGCGGTGCGCTGGATCTCCCAGGTGTCGCGCGGCAGTTCGCCCGAACGGGTCTTCACCCAGCTGGCCCTGGGGCTGCGCCTCGCCGAACGGGACGGACGGTTCGTCGCCGTCAATCTGGTGCAGCCGGAGGACGGGGAGAGTGCGCTGCGGAACTACAGCCTCCAGATGCGGATGCTGAACTATCTGCACGGCGTGTACCCCAAGGCTCACATCACGCTGCACGCGGGCGAGTTGTGGCCCGGACTGGTCAAGCCCGAGGATCTGGCCTTCCATATCGGTGAGGCCGTGAACGTCGCCCGCGCCGAGCGCATCGGCCACGGCGTCGACCTGGTCCACGAGGACGACTGGCGGCAGCTCGCCCGCACCATGGCCGCCCGGCAGATCGCCGTCGAGGTCCCGTTCAGCAGCAACGCGCAGATTCTCGGGGTCAAGGGCGCCGAACACCCCTTCTCCACCTATCGCGCCTACGGCGTGCCCGTCGTGCTGGCCACCGACGACCCCGGTGTCTCCAGGATCGACATCAGCCACGAGTACCGGTACGCCGCCAGGACGTACGACCTCGGCTACCGCGACCTGAAGGACCTCGCGCGCGCCTCCCTGCAGTACGCCTTCCTGCCGGGAACCAGTCTCTGGCAGGGCAACCCGACCCGGAACGGCTACCGGCTGGCCGGCCCCTGCCGCGCCGGGACCCCCGGCACCGGCAACCCCCGGCCGCAGTGCCGCCGTCTTCTGGACACCAGCCCCAGGGCCCGGGTCCAGTGGCGTCAGGAAGCCGCGTTCGCCGCGTTCGAACGGCGGATCGCCGCCGGCGCGGCCCGCTGACCGACGCGGCCCGCCACCTCTCAATCCGTCGACCGGAGGCCACGGAGACGCGGGTCAGGGGCTGCGCCCACGGCGGTACAGTCGCAGCATGACCCAGCGCCCCGCACCTGAGTCCACGACCGCCGCCGTGACGCGCACCGACATCACGCGCACGGACTGCCGACAGTGCGGCACCGAGGTCCACGGCATCGACGGACGCTATGCGTGCCCATTGTGCGGCTGGGTGAACCACTGGTCCGAAGGACACGCCGCGCTGCCGTCCGAGGCGGACGACCGGCACTGGGACCGGTGACCCCGGAAACGCCGTCAGCCCCGGCTCGGATGCACTCTGAGCCGGGGCTGAGTCGTAGGCCGTGTGGGACTCGAACCCACAACCAACGGATTAAAAGTCCGCTGCTCTGCCAATTGAGCTAACGGCCCTCGGCGGATCACCACTGAGCATAGCCCGCCGAGGCCCGGCCGCCGATCGGGTATCGGCTGCCGGGCCGGTCGAGCCGCCGACGAGCGCCGGTCATCGGGTCGAGATATCCACGCCCGTGCGCTTGTGATCCGGTTTGAGGAACCAGTGGCGGGCCGAGACGATCCACCAGCTCGCCGCGAACCCCAGGACCGCCAGGACGGCGATCGGGGCGTAGTTGAACGTCTCCCAGGTGACCGGGGCCAGTTGCGGAAGCATGAAGAGGACCGTGATGACCGCCACCCACACCACGGCGACGATCCCGACGGGCCGGGACCAGCGGCCCAGGTGCCAGGGGCCAGGATCGAAGTCGTCGCCGCGCAGGAGACGGAGCAGGGTGGGGATGACGTACGCGATGTAGAGGCCGATCACCGCGATCGAGGTCACCGCGGCGTACGCGGTGACGTTGATCAGGTACGGGAGACCGAGAGCCAGAGCGCCGAGGGCGGCGAGCCAGACCGCGGCGACGGGTGTACGGGTGCGGGGACTGACCGTGTGCCAGACGCGGGAGAACGGCAGGGCGCCGTCCCTGGAGAACGCGTAGATCATGCGGCTGTTGGCGGTCACCGACGCCATCCCGCAGAACAGCTGCGCGCCGATCACGACCAGCAGCAGGAGCTTGCCGGTGGTGGCACCGAGAGCGTCCAGGAGGATCTGGGCGGGCGGCGCGCCGGTCGGGGAGTCCAGGGCTCCGTCGTACGACTGGATGGCGAAGGTGAAGCCGAGGAGAAGGACGAAGCCGGCGATCCAGGAGGTCCAGATCGACCGGACGATGCCGCGCGGACCCGCCGTCTCCGCGTCGTGGGTCTCCTCCGTCATGTGGGCGGAGGCGTCGTATCCGGTGAAGGTGTACTGGGCCATCAGCAGGCCGATCATCACGACGTAGAAGCCGCTGCCCCAGCCGGTGTTGTTCACGAACTCGGTGAGGACGAACGACGCCGACTGATGCGAGTCCGGTACGAAGGTGAGGGCGCCGACGATGACGGCCACCCCGAGAACGTGCCACCACACGCTCACGCTGTTCAGGATCGCGACGATGCCGACCCCGAACGTGTTCAGGAGTCCGTGCAGCAGCAGGATCGTGGCGAACAGAAGGATCGTGCGGCCGGGCGTGACCGCGAAGTCGAACTGAAGGTTCAGGTAGGCACCCAGGAAGGACGCCGCACCGAAATCGATCCCGGCGGTCACCGCGACCTGACCGAGGACGTTGAACCACCCGGTGAACCATGCCCAGGCCGCAGCCGAGCGAGGCGGGGCAAGCCGGTGCGCCCAGAAGTAGAGGCCCGCGGAGGTCGGGTAGGCCGAACAGATCTCGGCCATCGCCAGGCCCACGAACAGCGTCATCAGACCGACGCCGACCCAGCCCCAGGTGATGACGGCGGGGCCACCGGTGTTCATGCCGAACAGATACAGCGTCAGGCAGCCGGAGAGCACCGAGATGATCGTGAACGAGACGGCGTAGTTGGAGAAGGCGGACATCCGCCGGGCGAGCGTCTGTGTGTAACCGAGCTGTGCCAGGCGCTCCTCGTCGGAGGTGCCCGGCGGCGGTTTGTCCTCACTGATGCCTGTTGTCATGACCCCAGCGATGCCCTGGCCCCGGGGCCCGCATGCCGCCGCCGCGGTCACGACTGGAGAACATGGCGTACGACGCAGGGGACTTCCGTCCTCACCCGGGTCGGGCAACCCTCCGGCCGCGCACTGTGCCAAGTCGACGGACATCGGCAGCGGTTGTCCATGGGCGGCCGGGAAAGGAAAAGCGGGCCCACTCGTGAGGAGTGGGCCCGCTCTTGCCGTTCAGCGGCCTACGCGTGGCGTCGGCCGGTGCGTGTGTCAGCCGTTGCGCTTCCAGCGCGGCTTGTCGTCGCGACGGCCGAAGGAACCGGTGTTGGTGCCGGTGCCCGTGCCACCACGGTGGTCGTCGCGGCGGCCGGTCGGACGGTCGCTGCCACCGGAGCGGAAGCCGCCCGACGGACGGTCGTCACGACGGTCGCGGTTGAACGGACGGTCGCTGCCGCCGGAGCGGAAGCCACCGGACGGGCGGTCGTCACGACGGTCGCGGTTGAACGACGGACGGTCGTTGTCGCGGTTGAACGACGGACGGTCGTTGTCACGGCGGAAGCCACCCGACGGACGGTCGTCACGACGCTGGAAACCACCACGGTCACCACCGCGGTCGTCACGACGGC